>JAIRVA010000329.1 GCA_031254155.1 Propionibacteriaceae bacterium | reverse complement strand
CGGTGGCGGTGGCGGGGCGGGCGCGGTTGGGGTGGGGGCGGCCGTCGTCGTGGGCGCGGTGGTCGTCGCGGCCGCCGTGGTGGTAGCGGCCGTCGTCGTCGGCGCGGCTTCAGTGGTCGGCTCCACCGACGGCGTCGCGTCCGCGGTCGGAGTCGGGGCCGGCGTGGGGGTGGTGGTCGGGGTGGGCGTGAGGGCTGGTGTCGACGTCACCGCGGGGCTGGGGGCGGGGGTGACATCATCCGACCCGGCCGCCAGGTTGACGATCGCGACGACGGCGGCGATAAGACCGAGCAGGATGGCGAGGGCGATCCAGAGCGCCGCCTTGTTCCGCTTGGTCTGTTCCGCCTCCACTGCCAGCGGGACGGCCGGGGCCGCACCGTCCACCGGGGTGGGCGGGGCGGTGGTGACGGCGGCGACGGGGGCCGCCCCCAGGGCGGTGACCACGTCGGCCGGGAGCGGTTCTTCGTTGATCACAACCGGGCCGTTGGTGTGGACGTACGCGGCAATCGAGGCCCCCGCGATCCCGCCCGCCACGCCAGCGAGCAGGAGTTTCGGTGCCTTCGTACCCATGGCCTGAGCCGTCCCCAGGATCCCGCGGCAGTTCTGGCACGTGGTGAGGTGGGCTTCAACCCGACTAGTGTCACGCGCGGGCAGGGTCTTCTTGAGGTACGCCCGGCTGTGGGAGCGTACCCACTCGCATTCGCTGCCCGCCGTGGCGGCCTGGGCGTTCGTCTGCAGCCAGGCGCTGGTCAGGCCCCGGCGGGCCCGAGTCTGGGCGTCGGCGACAGACTCCACGGGCAGGCTGGACAGCAGGGAGACGTCGTCCGTACTCATGTGCTCGACGTCGAGGTACCAGATCACTTCCTGCCAGCGCGGGGGCAGCGTCGCGAAGGCCGCCGCCATGCGCGCGCTGCGGTCCTCCGGCACGCGGGCGTGGGCGACCTCGGCGATGGAGGAGTAGAGGTACGGGCGGAAGGCCGTCCGCGGCTCGTTGCCGGAGCGGATGTCGTGGACGATGCGTACCCAGGCCGCGGTACTGATGTCGGTGGCGGTACCGTCAGCGAGCGCTTGGGCGGCGACGACCCCGAAGGCGGAGTGCCGCTGCCAGAGTTCCTCGCAGGCAGCGACGGAGCCCTCGCGGACGTTCTCCACCAGTTCAGCGTCGGACAAGTCAAGCAGGTACTCCGGGGGTGTGCCGCCACGCCCTGTCACATCAGAATCCCCCATCGATTCCCCCTGCGCTTGCCGAATACCTGTGTTGCCAAAGGCCACCCCGGAAAGACGATCACGACCCCGTACGCACCCCGGTGCCTTTCCGTGTGGACTATCCCGAAGCATATCACGGCGGCTTGGGTTCGCCCATTAGACTGGATCCCATGGCGCATGTGATGGATGGCAAGGCCGAGGCGGCGGCGATTAAGACTGATTTGGCGAAACGGGTGGCGGTGCTCAAGGCCGCCGGGCGGGGGGTCGGGCTCGGGACGATCCTCGTGGGCGACGACCCGGCGAGTGCGCGGTACGTGGCCGGCAAGCACCGCGACTGCGCCGAGGTGGGCATCACCTCGCTCCGGGCCGAGTTGCCCGCTTCCGCGAGCCGGGCCGACGTCGAACGGGCGATCCGGGAGTTCAACGACGACCCGGCGTGCACCGGGTTCATCGTCCAGCTACCCCTGCCGGCGGGTTTGGACGACAAGGCGGCGCTCGCCCTGGTGGACCCGGACAAGGACGCCGACGGGCTGCACCCCACGAACCTCGGCCGGCTGGTCCTCGGGTTGCCGGGACCGCTGCCTGCGACGCCGCGCGGGATTGTGACGTTGCTGCGGCGGTACGAGGTACCACTCGACGGTGCTCTGGTGACCATCATCGGTCGCGGGGTGACCGCGGGGCGTCCGCTCGGGCTGCTGTTGACCAGGCGGAGTGAGAACTCGACGGTCATCCTCACCCACACCGGCAGCCGTGATCTGCCGGCGCTCACCCGGGCGGCGGACATCGTCGTCGCGGCGGCGGGGCGGCCCGCGATGGTGACCGCCGACATGATCAAACCGGGGGCCGTCGTGGTCGACGTGGGCGTCACCCGGGTGGGCGGGAAACCCGTGGGCGACCTGGCGCCGGACGTGTGGGATGTTGCCTCGCTCGTCACGCCGAACCCCGGCGGTGTGGGCCCCATGACCCGGGTGATGCTGCTGGCGAACGTCGTCGACGCGGCTGAGGCCCGGATATGAGCGAGCCCGCGCCGCTAGAACCGCCCCGCCGGTCGTGGTGGGCGGGCCTCAGCGACAACCCCGGTCTGCTGGGCCGGATCCGGCGGCAGTGGCCGTGGGTGGTCGTGCTCGTCTGCATGGCCGTGGGCCTCACTCTCATCGCGATCACCCGGTGGCGGTGGGGCGCGGGCGCGATCGGCGCGGGCATGGTGGCGGCCGGGGTGTTCCGGACGGTCATGCGCGACCCCGGTATCGTCGCCATCCGGGGGCACCGCTTCATCGATCTGGTCTTTTACTACGGTATCGGGCTAGCAATCATTGTGTTCGCCATCATCGTACCGACCCCGTGAGTAAACGAGCGTGAGTAAACTAGGGATCATGGATTACCGGGTGAATGATGTGAGTCTGGCGGACTTCGGCCGCCGCGAGATCACGCTGGCCGAACACGAGATGCCGGGACTGATGGCGATGCGCGAGCGGTACGGCGCCACGCAGCCGCTCAAAGGTGCCCGCATCGCCGGGTCGTTGCACATGACGGTCCAGACCGCGGTCCTCATTGAAACGCTCGTGGCCCTCGGCGCGCAGGTCCGCTGGGCATCGTGCAACATCTTCTCCACCCAGGACCACGCGGCGGCGGCGATTGTCGTCGGGGATGGTACGCCCGCCGACCCGCACGGCGTCCCCGTCTTCGCGTGGAAGGGGGAGAGCCTGGAGGAGTACTGGTGGTGCACCAGCCAGATCTTTGACTTCGCGGTCGAGAGCCCGCATGACCCGTACCCCACCATGATCCTGGACGACGGCGGTGAC
Source organism: Propionibacteriaceae bacterium (assembly GCA_031254155.1). GTDB lineage: Bacteria > Actinomycetota > Actinomycetes > Propionibacteriales > Propionibacteriaceae > WQYJ01. The sequence continues at coordinate 1,633 of JAIRVA010000329.1, read as the reverse complement.
GCGACCCTGTTCGTCCACCTGGGCGTCAAGTACGGTCACACCGGCGTACCGGCGCCGGCGGCGGGGGCGGGTGAGGAACAGCGGGTCATTCTCGCCCGTCTGGCTGCGGTCCTCGCCGAGGGCCGGCTTGATTTCGACGCCCTCGCCGAGTCTGTCCGGGGGGTGTCCGAAGAGACCACTACCGGTGTCCACCGGCTGTACGAGAGGCAGCGCGACGGTACCCTTCTGTTCCCGGCGGTCAACGTCAACGACGCCGTCACGAAGTCCAAGTTCGACAACAAGTACGGCTGCCGTCACTCACTCATCGACGGCATCAACCGGGCGACGGATATCCTCATCGGGGGCAAGGTCGCGGTCGTGTGCGGGTACGGCGATGTCGGCAAAGGCTGCGCCGAGTCGTTCCGCGGCCAGGGGGCCCGCGTGGTCGTGACCGAGGTCGACCCGATCTGTGCGCTGCAGGCGGCGATGGAGGGGTACGAGGTGCGGACGCTGGACGAGGTGGTCGACCGGGCCGACTTCGTCATCACGGCGACGGGCAATACCAGTGTCGTGACCGCCGCCCAGATGGCCCGGATGAAAGACCAGGCCGTCGTGGGCAACATCGGGCACTTCGACGACGAGATCGACATGGCGGGGCTGGCCGCCTGGCCGGGCGTCGTCCGGGAGCCGGTCAAGCCCCAGGTCGACCAGTGGCGCTTCCCCGATGGCCACGGGGTGATCGTGCTGTCCGAGGGCCGCCTGCTCAACCTCGGCAACGCCACCGGGCACCCGTCGTTCGTCATGAGCAACTCGTTCACCAACCAGGTGCTGGCGCAGATCGAGTTGTACACCAAGGAGTTGGCCCTCGGGGTCCACGTACTGCCCAAGGCGCTGGACGAGGAGGTGGCCCGGTTGCACCTGGACGCCCTCGGGGTGAGCCTGACCCGGTTGACCCCCGCCCAGGCGGCGTACATCGGCGTCTCGGCCGATGGTCCCTACAAGCCGGAGAGCTATCGTTACTAGCCGGTCGCGACAAACGCAACTGGTGTCGCATGGTGGGCACGTCACACGCTTGAAACATGGATCGTGTGGAATATGACACCTGTAAAAGATTCCGGAAGGATGAGCATAATGGCACGTTTGACGAAGTTTGGGGTCGCCGCGCTCGGTTTGGCCCTCGCCCTTTCAGGCTGCGGGAGTAACAATGCCCCCGCGAGCCCCTCGACCACGGGTACGTCCGCCACGGCGGGTACGACCGCCACGGGCGGAGCGACCACGGGGGCCGCCCTCACCACGATCACCGCGGGTAAGTTGACGCTGTGTTCCGACTCCCCGTACCCCCCGTTCGAGTTCGAGGACTCGAGTTCGCCCCTTGGCTACTCCGGGTTTGACGTGGACATCATGACGGCGATCGCCCAGAAGCTGGGACTATCGGTCGTCTTCAAGGACACCGACTTCAATACGCTGCAATCGGGCGCGGCGCTGGCCGCGGGCCAGTGCGACGTGGGCGCCTCCGCCCTGACGATCACCGACGAGCGCAAGGCGAACCTCGACTTCAGCGACGGCTACTATGATTCGTTGCAGTCGCTGCTCGTACCCGCTGACTCGGGAGTCAAGACGCTGGCTGATCTGGCCGGCAAGCGGATCGGCGTCC
>JAIRVA010000322.1 GCA_031254155.1 Propionibacteriaceae bacterium | reverse complement strand
GCGTGACCGCATTCGCCTCCCTCAACGGCCAGCCCGTTGACCTTCCGCTCGCCGAGATCGTCCTCAAAGACCTCATCCCCGACGACTTCGACCACCCGGTCACCGCACCGGACATCATGACCATCACCGCCGGGTACTTCAACTTAGCCGTGACCGACTTGACCGGTCCCACCCGGACGGCCAATATCGCCCTGGCGCGCCAGGTGGCCATGTACCTCTGCCGCGATCTGACCGAACTGTCGCTGCCCAAGATCGGCGCCCTCTTCGACCGCGACCACACCACCGTCATGCACGCCTTCCGCAAGATCTCGTCCATGATGCTCGAAGACCGGGCCATTTTCACCACCGTCTCCGAAATCACGTCGCGGCTGAAGAACCACCTGTAGGTTCCCTGACCACGATGGTACGGGCAGGACTCAGTTGAACGGCGCCGTCGGCGACCCCTGCACCCGCTGTTCCTTCGCAGCCTCCAGCCGATACCGTGACGACTTCATGACTGTGCATAACCACCCCCGTACTGTGGACAAAACTCGGGAAAACCATCCACACCCCCGCCCGCTGCGTCGTCGTCCACAAACTATCCACAGTATCCACAGGCTTATGCACAGAACTTCCATGAATGTCATTCAGAACCGGTTAAGGCCGACACAAACTATCCACAGTATCCACAGACGCTATGACGATGACTAAAGTTACATATTCCACATTCTCATCATCACCGGCTTGTGATTCCGTGGACAAGCCCCACCCGACAAGGATCGTACTCTCCAGAGCGCTGCCGCTGTTCCCAACTATCGCGTAACTCGGTATGATTCACACCAGGAAGTGACCCGAAGGAGCCTAGATGAAGATACAACTCGACAAGGACGTACTGGCCGACTCTGTCGCCTGGGCGGCCCGCAGTCTGCCGCTCCGCCCGAGCTTCCCGATCCTCGCCGGCCTGCTGATCAAAGCCGAACCCGACGTCGTCACCCTGTCGAGCTTCGACTACGAGACCTCCGCCGAGGTCACCATCAAGGCCGAGGTTGAGGCCGCGGGAACGGTTCTCGTCTCCGGCAAGCTTCTGGCGGACATCACGCGCTCGCTGCCCGCGAAACCGGTCACCTTGGTGAGTACGGAGACCGAACTCGAGGTGAACTGCGGGTCGGCCCACTTCACGCTGCAAACCCTGCCGGTCGCCGACTATCCGGCTCTGCCGCCGATGCCCAAGGCGTCGGGCTGGATCGCGTCCGACGAGCTCAACAAGGCCGTCGCCCAGGTCGTCGTCGCGGCGGGCCGCGACGAATTGTTACCGGTCTTCACCGGTGTCAAACTCGAATTCGACGGCGAAAACCTGTCGTTGCTCGCGACCGACCGTTACCGGATGGCCCTCAAAGAGATGACCTGGAGCCCCTCGGCGAGCGTCGTCGCCACCCAAGTCCTGGTTCCCGGCAAGGTTCTGGCCGACACCGCGAAATCGATGGCGGGGGCCGAACGGATCACAATTTCGCTGGCGGAGGCGGGGTCGGGTGAGGGGCTCGTCGGCTTCGAGGCCGAGACCGCGGCCGACACCCGCCAGATCACCACGCGGCTGCTCGACGGCGAGTTCCCGAAGCTACGCCACCTGATGAACATCCCGAACGATATGACCGTCCGCGTCGCCACCCAGGACCTCATCGCCGCCGTCCGCCGCGTCGCCCTCGTGGCGGAGAAGAATACGAGTTTGCGGATGCGCATCGGGACCGACGAGATCACCCTCGAGGCGGCGCGCGGCGACCAGGCGCAGGCGACCGAGGCGGTCACCGCCCTCGTCGACTACGCCGGTGGCGAGCCCGTCCTCACCGAGGCCGGTTTCAATCCGCATTACCTGTTGGATGCGCTATCCGCCCTTGATACACCGTACGTCCACTTCTCCTTCACGGGTTCCGGCAAGCCGTGCCTCGTCACCGCCCTGCCGGATCTCGACGGCGAACCGGCCGACGACTACCGGCACGTCATCATGTTGATGCGCCTGTCGAGCTGAGGCCGTGTTTCTCACGCGCCTGACCTGTACGAACTTCCGCTCGTACGAAGCGGTCGACCTTGAACTGGGCCCCGGGGTGGCAGTGCTGGCCGGGCCGAACGGGTACGGCAAGACGAACCTCGTCGAGGCCGTCTACTACCTGGCCACGCTGGGCTCGCACCGCGTCGGTACGGACACCCCGCTCATCCGCGCCGGGTGCGAGTCGGCGACCGTGGCGGCCCGCGTCCGCGCTGGTGTCGACGACGACCGTACCCTCACCGTGGCCATTGAAATCCGTAGTGGGGCGGCGAATCGGGCCCAGCTCAACCAGGCCGGCGTCCGTCCGCGGGAGATTGTGGGCGCGATCCGGTGCGTGTCGTTCGCGCCCGAGGACCTGGCGATCGTCCGGGGGGACCCGGCCGAGCGGCGGCGGTTCCTGGACGAGTTAGTGATCGCGCGGTGGCCCCGGTTGGCGGGCGTCCGCTCGGAGTTTGAGCGGGCGCTCAAGCAGAAGACCGCGTTGTTGAAGGCCTTGTCGGGCCGTAGTGTACGGGCCGCCGGGGCCGGCGCGGAGGCCGCGCTCGGGGCGTGGGACGAGGCCCTGGTGACGTACGGCGCGGAACTCGTCGTCGCCCGGTTGCGGACCGTCACTGATGTGGCGCCCCACGTCGTCGAAGACTACGGCGCGATCGCGCCCGTGGGGACGCCCGCTGGGGTACGGTACGAGTCGTCGTACCTGCCAGCCGAACTGACCGGCGGGCCGGACGGTGGAGCGGGACCTGGCCAGTTCCTGGACACTGATCCGGCAGGGCCGGCCGGCGGTGGGGACGAGGGGACAGTGCTGCCCGGGGTGGCCCCCGCTGTCGACGACGTCCGGGCCGCGATGATGGCGGCGCTGGAGCGGCGCCGCGAGGACGAGATCGCCCGGGGGGTCTGCCTGGTGGGGCCGCACCGGGACGATCTAGGCTTGTCACTGGGGGAATTGCCGGTGAAGGGGTACGCGAGCCACGGCGAGGGGTGGTCGTACGCCCTGGCGCTGCGGCTCGCGAGCCTCGACGTACTGCACGACGACGGCGTCGACCCCGTCCTCATCCTGGACGACGTGTTCGCCGAACTCGACGAACAGCGCCGGGCGCGCGTCGTCGCCGCGATGGCGTCGGTGGAGCAGGCGCTGGTGACGGTGGCGGTGCCGCGGGACCTGCCGGACAACTTGCAGGCGCAGATGTTCGAGGTGGGGCGGGGGTACGTCACGGCGGTGGGGACATGACCGAGGACGGAGCGTACCGACCGCCGCACGACCCGACCGGTACCGACGTCGCCGAGCGGATCGCCGCGGCGGCGCGCGGGGCGGCCCCGGTCAAGCGGCGGAAGCGGCGGGAAGCACCGGACCCGGAGGATATCCCCTGGTCAGGGGCCGGTCCGTCGACGCGGGACCCCCAGCCGGCGGGGGTCGTCCTGGAGCACATCCTGGCCCGGCGCGGCTGGCAGAAGCACGTGTCGGTTGCTTCGCTCATGCCCCGTTGGGCCGAATTTGTCGGCGATGTCAACGCCGCCCACACCCAGCCGGAGAAGTGGGAGGCGGGCGTCCTGACGGTCCGCGCGGAATCGACCACGTGGGCGACGTCGCTGCGGACCATGGCCCCCCAACTCGTGGCGCGGCTGAACGCGATCCTAGGTGCGGGTACGGTGACCCGGCTGCAGATCCGCGGCCCCGAACCCCCGTCGTGGAAGAAGGGTCTCCGCTCGGTGCCGGGCCGCGGCCCCCGTGACACCTACGGCTAACCCATCAGCTGTGGCCGGTCTCTTCCCGGCGTGGCTGGTCTCTTCCCGCGAAAGTATGAAAACGCGCCGAAAAGCGGCCCCAAAGTCGCCGTTTTCATACTAACGCGGCGGGAGGGGGTGGCGCCGACCGACCGACTGGGCAGCGGGGGTCAGTCGGGATACCAGGCGACGGCAGAGAAGTTGAGGATCCGGCCCGCCCGGACGGTCACGCCTTCGGCGGCCAGCGCGTCGGCTTGCCACCTCTCGTCACCGACGTCGGCCAGACGACCGCCGGCCCTGACCACCCGGTGCCAGGGCAACCCACGGCCGCCCAGACGGGCGATGTTGCCCACGCCGCGGGCCGCCCCGGGGTACCCACACGCTGCCGCGATATCGCCGTACGTCATCACGCGGCCCGGCGGGATGTCCGCCACCATTTCCCAGACCCGGTCCCGCAGGCTGGGGACCCCCTGATCTACCATGGGCTGCCATCCGTCCACCCGGCCGACGGCCCAGCGTAGACCAGCACCTCTCTAGACATGCCCGTACTCTCTCTTCACCGGATTCCCCCCACAAATGGGGCGCTGGGCGCCTGCCCGACCCCCCGATTATGAAATCGTTTCGAGCAGACCCCAGCTGGAGAGCGTAGTTGTACCTTTTCAACAACCCTGTGTGTCGCGCCCCCCGACGCACACCCAGAGATCACACGGAGGAAGTTATGGAACTTATGGCTGATCAAGTACTTCCCCGCCCTCAAAAATAGAATAACGTGCATTCGCTCTGTCAGCAAGCGGTCATCCGTTCAGCGACCAACTACGTGTGAAAGTTTCGTAGGCCGGGAGGTACGACAACGTCAGGGCAGGACTGATCCGCGCCGAGCGTGCCCTCAACCGAGGAGGACCAGGGTCCGGGCGGCGAAGCCGACGACGAGCACGACGCCCAGTACCCCGACCAGCCCCCACTGCACGCGGTCCCGGTGCGCCGACGACGGTACGAACACCCACACGCCCGCCAGCAACACCCCGCCGACAAGGCCGCCCATGTGGGCCTGCCACGAAATCGACGCGCCCACGAAGGTCACCACGATGTTGAGACCCAGCCACAACAACAACTGTCGTACATCCGCCTTCTGCCGCCACAGGATGATGAGCAGGGCGCCCATGAGACCGAAGAGCGAGCCCGAACCGCCGTACGACAGCGACTGCTCGGCGCTCAGGCAGTAGACGGCGAGCGAGCCGAACAGGCCGGCGACAAGGTACGTCGTGAGAAACCGCGTCCGGCCGAGCCACGATTCGAGCGGCGGGCCGAGGAACCACAGCGTCAGGCAGTTCATGGCGATGTGCAGGATCGAGACGTGGGTGAAGATCGACGTGAACACCTGCCACCAGGCGCCGTCGACCACGCCCGGGATCCACGTACCGCCCGCGTTCGCGCGGCACAGCACCTTCGACACGGCCGGCCAGTAGCTACCCGGCTCCGTCACCGAACTGCACACCCCGCGCGGGAGCAGGCCGAGGAACCAGACGATGCGGTACTGGAGTCCCGCCAACTGCGCGACCTGCAGGACCGCCCACACGATGGCGTTCACCACGATCAGGATGATGGAGGTCTGGCGGGGGTTGCGGCTCTGGGCCCCGCCGTACGGCCCCTGGTTCTGCCTGGTCGCCCGCGTACCGGCGCGGACGCACTCCGGGCACTGGAAGCCGACCGCTGCCGGGACCATGCACTCGCCGCAGATCGGGCGCCCGCAGCGGCGGCACGTGATCTGGGTCGGGCGGTTCGGATGGCGGTAGCACCCCGGGGCAGGCGTTTCAGTCACGCCTTCCAGTGTACGGTGAACCCACTAGAATGAGGCGGAGGGCACCACCGGAGGTGTGAATCAGCGTAGCGAGGAGCGTACCATGGACGGCTTTGAGACCTACGCGCAGGTCGATCTGGGGGCGTTGGAGCAGAATCTGGACGCGATCCGGCGCCAGGTCGAGTTCCGCAAGCTCCTGCTGCCGGTCAAGGCGAATGCGTACGGCCATGGTCTCACCGAGCAGTCCCGCTCCGGCGCGGTGACGGCGCCCCTCGCCCGGTTTTTAGCGGAGCGGTCGGCGGTGGACTGGTTCGGCGTCGCGACGGTGGAGGAGGGGGTACGACTACGTTCGGCGGGGGTGACCACCCCCGTACTTAAACTCTCCCAGGCGCAAAACCACGAGTTGACAAGGGCAATCGAAGCTGGGCTCACCCTCACGGTCGTCGACCCGGTCACGATCTGGGCGGCCAGCGCGGCGGCCGAGACGCTCGGCAAACCGACGGCGGTCCATCTCAAGGTCGACACCGGGATGCGGCGGACCGGCTGCCCCCCGCTGCTCGCGGCCAAGTTGGCGCAGCTGACGGAGGAGGCGCCGTACCTCCAGTTGGAGGGCGTGTTCACCCACTTCGCCGCCGCCGAGGATCCGGCCGAGGACGACTTCACCGCCCGCCAGATCGCCCAGTTCGACGACGCGCTGGCCGGCATCGAGGACGCGCTCGGGCGCGGTATCGAGCTGAAGCACGCCGCGAATTCCGCGGCGGTCGAGCGGCACCCGGCGGCGTGGTACGACATGGTCCGCCCGGGGATCCTGGCGTACGGGTACCCCCAGTCGGGCGAGGTACCGGTCCACGTCGACCCGGTGTTGTCGCTGATCAGCCACGTGTCGTTTGTCAAGACCGTCCGCGCGGGCGAGACGGTGAGCGCCGGACGGACGTGGGTCGCGCCGCGGGACACGCGGGTGGCGACGATCCCGGTGGGGTACGGCGACGGGTACGCCTGGCGGCTGTCCAACCGCGCGGCGGTCGAGATCGGCGGACGACGGTACCCACAGGTCGGGGCCATCACCATGGACCATTGTCTGGTCGACCTGGGACCCGAGTCGGTGGTCGACATTGGCGAGCAGGTGACCCTCATCGGGCGCGACGGCAGCGAGTCTATCGGGGCCGATGATCTCGGGCAGCTTGCCGGGACGGTGAGCTACGAGATCCTGTGCGGTATCGCCGACCGGGTGCCGCGGGTGTACATCGGGTAGACACGTTGGGGGGTACGGGGACCACCGATCTGGTGGATCTTCCTTTGACAAGGTGATATGAGCGACCCAGGGCCACGTGGTTGGTCTGGTGGGTCGGCGGGTCTGGCCTGCCTCGCCGGGGCCTCCCCATGCGTCCTCGGATTGTCTTTTCGGGGACCTCTGGTCCCCGGACAATCCTGCGGGCATGGGTGCCCCCCGGCGGGCGCGGCCGATTCCGGGTCTGCCAGTCGGGTCTTGCTGTCGGGTGCGGGTTGTCTCGCCCCGGGTTTTTTGGGGGGCTGGCGGGCGGGACTGTACATTGTCGGCTTGGCCGTCTTTACGCGCCGCATGGGGAAGAAAGTGGCTGGCGTGCCTTGGCTGGTGTCCCGTGGCCCGGCCGGGCCGGGCCATCGGGACCGCCGACCACGTGGCTCTCCCGTTGACAAGGTGAGACGGGGAACAGGGTGAGGCTCGGGAGAGGTCTCGGGTGGTCTGGTCAAAACTTGGGCACGACGCCGAGCGTCGAGGTCGTCGAGGTCGTCCGCCAGTCAACTGCCCAAGTTGTGTCATCCAAATCACTGAATCAGCCGACATAACTTGGGCAGTTGACGGAGAAGGGCAAACCAGACCCGCCAGCCAGGGCACGCCAGCCACTTTCGCCGCGATGCGGCGCGCACAGACGGCCAAGCCGACAATGTACAGTCCCGCCCGCCAGCCCCAAGAAAACCGGGGCCGGACCAAACCGCACCCGACCGCGAAACCCGACTGGCAGACCCGGAATCGGCCGCGCCCGCCGGGGGGGACCCCACCGCCGGAAGATTCCGGGGGCCGGGGCCCCCGGAATCTGA
>JAIRVA010000314.1 GCA_031254155.1 Propionibacteriaceae bacterium | reverse complement strand
CTTCTTGTCGCCCCCGATATCAAGACTGACCTGGTCGAGCGCCCGGGGGATGGCGGCGTCGAGATCCGCCCGGCCGAGTCCGTACAACGACCCGAAGAACCGCAGGTTCTGTACCCCGGTCAGATCCTCGTACAAGGCGTCGGACTGCGGCATGTACCCGATCTGGGGTTTGGTCTTGTTGGGCGGCGCCGCCTCGCCCAGCACCGTGATCGTCCCCGCGGTCGCCCGCAACGCGCCGACGATCAGGTTGACGAGGGTGGTTTTGCCGTGGCCCGACGGCCCGAGCAGGCCGGTGATCCGCCCGGCCGGTACGTCGAGGTCGATCCCGTGCAGCACCTCGTCACGGCCATAGCTCTTGCGGACGCCCCGTACCGCCACCAGCGTGTCCATCTTCACCTCCGCCTCGTCGCGCCACCACCGAACATAGCATAATGCAGTTCGTCAGCGGTGGTACGACGCGGTGGATTGGTCCGGCTGCCGGAACGGCGGGCGGGGGTGCCAGGCTATGACAAGCTACGATAGAAGCGTACGACGGGACCGAGGGAGGAACGGTTGTGAAGGTACTGGTCTTGACGCGCAGTATGGGTGAGGGGCACAACCGGTCGGCGCAGGCGTTGCGGCAGGGTTTCCTGGACCGCGGCCACGACTGCGATGTCGTCGACGCCCTGCGCGTCGCCGGGGACGAGGCGGGCCCGGTGTCCGGGTCCAGTTCCGGATCGGTGCCCGCCCGGCGGACGCGGTCGGATGTGTCGTCGGCGCTGTACGGCTGGGCGGCCTTCAAGGTACCCGCCCTGTTCGGCGCGGTGTACAACGCCGGTGCCCTCTACTCCCGGACCGGCGTCCCCTCGCCTATCCGGGCCAGCAACGCGCGGTACGCGGCGGCGACCCACGCGTACATCCAAGACCATCACTACGACTCCGTCGTCAGTACCCACACTTTCCCCTGCGAGACCCTTGGGGTGGTCCGGCGCCAATTTCCCTCGTCAGTGAAGTATTACGGGGTCCTGACCGACTACACGTGTACCCCGTTCTTCGCCGAGCCGGCCCTCGACGGCTTCTGCGTCCCCCACGCCGATCTGCTGCCCGGCTGTGTCAAGCAGGGGCTGCCCGCGGGCGCGACGTACGCCACCGGTCTGCCCGTCGCCGCCCGCTTCCGGCAGCCACTCGACCAGGCGGCGGCCCGCGCGAGCCTCGGCCTGCCCGCCGATGGAGCGTTGTTCCTTGTGATGGCTGGCGGGGTCGGCGGGCGGTACCTCACACTGGTCGGCGACGCGCTCATCGCCGAACCGCGGCAGTACACGTGCGTGGTGATCCTGACCGGGCGGCGGGAGGATCTGTACCAGTCGGTCACCGCCCGGTACGAGACCGACCCCCGCGTGACCGTCGTACCCTTCACTGAGCGCGTGCCGGACTACATGGCCGCCGCCGACGTCCTGGTCACGAAGCCGGGCGGGGTCTCGAGTACGGAGGCCGCCGCGATGGGTCTGCCCCTCGTCCACACGGGTGCCATTCCCGGCTGCGAAGTGGAGAACGCCCGTTTCTTCGGCGCCCACGACCTGTCCGTCTACAACCAGCATCCGGCCGAGGCGGCCCGGCTCGCCCACTGGCTGCTGGACGACGACGCCAAGGTCGCGCGGATGCGTGCCCACCAGGGCCTGCACATTCCCGGTGACGGCGCCGACCGGATCGTCACCCTCATCGAGGACCACGCCTGATGCGCCGGGCGACGATCCACGTCGTCGATCCAGCGCACGACGATTTCGGGACGACGAGCCAGCACGTGACGGAGCGGGTCGTCGACGCGACGTACCCCTACGAGCATCCGCTCTGGTGGCGGGTCCTGTCGGCACTGTTCTACTACGTCATCCTGCCCCTGCCGGCGTGGGTGATCGGGCGGGTGTACGGGCTGCGGATCGTCAACCGGTCGGCCCTCCGACGGGCCGGGGGGTGCTTCGTCTACGCCAACCACACCCACTGGGTGGACGTGATCATCCCGTACTTGCTCGCCTTCCCGAAGCGGGCCTTCCTCGTGACCGGGCCGGTCGCGGTCTCCGTCCCGGTCGTCCGCCGCATCGTCCCCCTGGCCGGCGGTGTGCCGCTGAACACGACCGTGGCGGGCAAGGCCCGCTTCCGGGACGCACTGGAGCGCGCGGTCGCGCGCGGCCACACGGTGACGGTCTTCCCCGAGGCGCACGAGTGGCCGTACTACAACGGCATCCGTGACTTCTCCCCGCACTCGTTCACCTATCCGGTCCGGGCGGGCCGGCCGGTGGTCGCGGCCGTCGTCACGTACCGTGCCCGCCGACTGTTCACTTCGCGCCCGCCGCACCTGACTGTCACCCTCAGCGAGCCGGTCTGGCCGGGGGAGTGGGCGGGTACGGCCGACCCCAAAACGGTGCTGCGGGACAAGGCCCGGGGGTTCATGGTCGACACCGTGCGGGAGCGCGGCAGTGCGGAGTGGGTACGGTACGAGATCGGGTCGTAGCACCGGAGGGCGTGGGCGTGTCAGAATGTCAGCGGGAAGGGGGCCATTATGGCGCGCCAGGGACAGGTGACGTTGGATGATGTCGCGGCCAGTGCGGGGGTGTCGCGTGCCACCGCTTCCCGCGCCCTGACGGGTTCCGGCCCGGCGTCGGCCGCCGTCCAGGCGCGGGTCCGGGCCGCCGCGGAGCACCTCGGTTTCACACCGAACCAGGCCGCCCGCGCCCTGGCGAGCAACAAGGCCCACGCCGTCGCGCTGGTCATCCCCGAACCGAACACGATCATCCTCGGCGATCCCTTCCTCCAGGGCATGATCATCGGGGTGTCGGAGGCCTTCCACCCCACGGACTACCAGGTGATCCTCCTGATGGTCCGCCCCGATGACCCGCCGGGGAAGGTCCTGCGCCTGCTGCATCGGAGCTTCGTGGACGGCGCGATCGTCGTCTCTCACCACCGGACGGGCGTGGAACGGCTCAGCGGGGTTGGCGTCCCGTTGGTCTTCGTCGGGCGGCCCTGGTGGATGCACGCTGAGGTGATGTACGTCGACGTGGCCAACCGGGCGGGCGGGGCGCTCGCGGCGCGCCGGTTCCTCGACCGGGGGGCGTCCCGATTCGCGTGCATCGCCGGTCCGGAGGACATGACGCCGGTGCGCGACCGGACCGCCGGGTGGCGGGAGACGCTGGTGGGGGCGGGGTACGACCCCGGTCCAGTGGAACACGCGCCGTTCACCCACGCCGGGGGCGCCGAGTCGGCGGCCCGGCTCGTGGGCTACGGCGCCGACGCCGTGTTCGTCCAGTCCGACCTCATGGCCGTCGGTGCGCTGCGGGCGTTCACCGAGGCAGGGGTACGGGTGGGTACGGACATGCTGATGATCGGCGTCGACGACTCCGAGTTCGCCCGCTCGACCTCGCCGCGACTCACGTCAGTCACCAATCCGGCGGCCGACCTGTCGCTTAGGGCCGCCCGGATGCTCCTCGGTGTCCTCGACTTCGGCCGCTGCCCAGTCACCCCCGAGATCATCCAGCCGGAACTGGTCGTCCGGGAGTCGGCGTAGCGGGGATAGGGCGGGGAATGGCGGGATGATGCCGCGAAAGTACGCCGAGTACGTCCTGGTTAGTCCTGTCTCGCCGCCAGAGCGGGGACGATGGCCGGTGTCAAGGGGAGATAGGGGATGAGGGTCGCCTGGAGGACGTGGTAGGTGTCCGGTTTCCCGCTCCAGACCGTGGCCGAGGGGTGGTTCTGGCGGTCGAGTTCCTCCCGCCAGCCGCCGCGTTCGTGGTCGATGAAGTAGGTGTCGGCGTAGCGCCACCACCGGTCGAGCTCGGCGGTGGTCGTCCGGAGGCCCGCCTTCGCGAGGGCGGCCCCGGCGCCGATGGCCTCGGCCAGGACCCAGTACATCCGCTCGTGGACGACCGGCGTACCGTCCCAGTCCACGGTGTAGACGAACCCGTCCGCCCCGTCGGCGGCCCAGCCGTCGCCCAGCGCGCGTTCGAAGAGGGCGAGCGCCGCTTCCGGCATCCAGGCGAGCTCCGGCCGCGCGCCCGCCGCGGCGTGGGCCTGCAGCGTCAGACGGGTCCACTCGAGCCCGTGGCCGATGGTCGCGCCGTAGGGCCGGAACTGGTCGGCCGGACGGTCCCGGTTGAGGTCGAGGTGCGGGGTCCACGTGGCGTCGAAGTGTTCCGGAATCCGCCAGTTGTTGGCCCGCGCTTCCTGGTTGATGACGCGGCTGGTGATGCGCAGCGCCCGCTCGCGCCAGAGTTCGGCGGCCGCCTCGCCCGCCCGCTCCAAGACGTCGGCGGCCGCCAGGTACGCCTCCACGGTGTGCATGTTGGCGTTGACCCCGCGGTACGGGTCGAGGCGGGTGAAGCTCCGGTCCCACTCCTCGGCCACCATGCCGTACGTCTCGTCCCAGAAGCGCGTCTCCGAAATGACGAGCGCCTCGCGGAGCAGCGGCCACGCGGCCGCGCAGCCGGCGGCGGCGGCGCTGGAGGCGGCCAGGATGACGAAGGCGTGGGCGTACGCGGCCTTGGCCGGGTCGGTGGGCTGACCCTCCCAGCCGAGTTCGGCGTACCACCCGCCGTACTCCTGGTCCTGGAAGAGCCCCGAGAGCGCCGCGACGCCATGGTCGACGGCCTCCCGGCAGCCGGGGTGGCCGAGCAGCGTCCCGATGGCCGCGACGTGCGTCATCCGGCAGTTGATCCAGAGGTGCCGGCCCTGCGACCGGTCGATCACCCCGTCGTCGTCCTGCCAGCCGAACCCGCCTTCGGGGGCCTGGGACTTGAGCGCGAAATCGAGCAGGGCGTGCGTGTGACGGGCGAGCCAGGGCTCCCACCACCCGGCGGCCCGGAGTTCGTCGGCCCACGGCGGGTTGGCGCCCGCGCGGGAGACAGTGATCCCCGAGATCGCGGCGGCCTGGGCGACGATGGCTCGTACCTCGTCAAGGTCGGTGCCGATCCGGCTGCCGGGCCGGGTGTACCGCCGGTTCATCAGGCCGAAGATCAGCCCGGCCATGAACGAGTCGCCCGCTCCCACGGTGTCGACGAGGCCGTGGGCGGTGTCGGCCGGGACGTCGACCGTACCCCCTGCCGTGTACGCGGTCGCCCCCGCCGCGCCGCGCGTGACCACGACCACGTCCGGGCCGAAGGCGAGCCAGCGCCGGGCCTGGTCGGCGAGGCCGTCGGCGGTGGTCGCGCCGGGGTAGAGCCAGGCGAGGTCCTCGTCGGAGACCTTGACGAGGTTGGCCGCCGCGACGTAGCGCTCCACCCGGCCCCGGACGGCGTCCGCCTCGCCCATGATGGAGGGCCGGCAGTTGGGGTCGTACGTGATGTACGCGCGCCCGCGGTGGGCCTCGACGTAGGCCAGGGCCGTCGCGCCGCCGGGGTCGGTGACCGCGCTGATCGACCCCACGTGGATGAGCCGGGGCGCGAGGTCCGCCGGTAGTTCCGGCAGGCGGGAGTCGATGTCGAAGGTGTACGTCGCGTGGCCCGCGGCGTCGAGGAGCGCGTCGGCGGTGGGGGTACGAATGGCCTGGTCAGAGCCGGGCAGGATGTCGACGCCTGAGGTGGCACAGTGGGCCTCGATCATCGCTCCGTGGTCGTCCCGCCCGTACCAACAGGCCAGCAGCGGGTGCTGGCCGAGGCGTCCGAGCCCGATGGCGACGTTGAGCGGGCTCCCGCCGGGGAAACCCGTCGGCGCCGCGCCGGGGCGCCGTACAATGTCAATAAGTGTTTCTCCGATGATGAGAATGTCCGCGGTCATGGCCCAACCCTTCGTGGTACGTACCCCCTATCTTGTCACGATCCGCGCGGGGGCGAGGGCGTGCCGTGGCGGATCAGACGGCTTCCTTGAGCCACCAGACGAAACCGGTCGTCGCGGGCGGGTGAGTCGCAAAGGCGACAAGTGCCTTTTCAAGTCGTGGTAGCGCGTTGACGGTACGCGGGAACCGCCCCGAGTCGCAGAAGACCACACCGGGATAGTCGCCAACAACAGTCATGGCGGTTGGAAAAGTGCTGGCGTCCTCGGTGACGACCACTCGCCCTTCGCGGGCGGCGACAGTCAAGACGTTGATGTCGCTGGTACCCCGCAAGTCATCGCGTTCGTTCACCGACTGGGTGTCGATCCCGAGTTGGGTCAGGCTGGCGGCGAGAGCGGCGGGGTAGTGTTCGTCCAGCAGGAACGCGAGCTCAGCCATGGAGGGCCTGCCGACGCTCCCAAGCCTCGCGGGCGATCGTCTGGGCGCGGTGGACCCGGGCGATCTGGGCGTCGATTTCTGCCGTGTGGTCGGCGTAGTACCCGAGGGCGATGTCGACCTCCGCCCGGGTCAGCCCGGTTGACGCGGTGACGTTGTCCACTGTCCGGTCGCGTTCGTCGTGCTGGTTCCATGACTCCGCCACCGTCCAGACTGCCGGCCCTCTGACCAGGGCCGCGATGCGATCCCCCGCTGGCGTGGGTACGAACCGAACTCCGGGGTGTGACTGCATACGTAGCCACTCGTTGAGGGCGGTGTTGATCAGGGCGGTTTTACTCCAGCCTGTCGTGGCCAGGTAGGTGTCGGCGGCTTCTTCCACGGGTTGCCCTAGGCGGACGCTGACTGTCAGACTCATGTGTGCAGTGTAACACGATGTGTACGAGAGGGCTCATGTCACCGCGCCGCCGGTCGGGAGGCACCGACGTACACCCGTCCCGGCAGCGTCGGGCGAGGCCGTCAGGCACCAGTCGGGGCGAGGTTGTCTCACGGGTGATACATTGGCCAGATGAACACAGTCAACGTACGTGAGCTGCGGAACCGGGGCGGTGAGGTTCTTGCCCGGGTGGAGCGGGGTGAAACCTTGACTGTCACCTCAAGCGGTCGCCCGGTCGCGCGGCTCGTACCTCTGCCCGGGATCAGTCCCGAACCCGCCGAACTGGTCGCGCGCTGGCGGCGACTACCGCCGATGTCGCTGGCGGATCTCCGGCGCGACCTGGACGCCGTCGTGGAGGCGGGCTTGTGAGGGTGCCGCGCGGGTTGCTCGACACGTCGGCGGTCATTGCCCTGGGCGACCTTGACCCCGCCGATCTGCCTGGGCTCTGCCTGATTTCGGCGATCACCCTCGCTGAGCTGTCGGCGGGGCCGCTCGTGGCGGCCGATCCGGGGAAGCAGGCCATCCGGCAGGCCCGGCTCCAGCAGGCCGAGCAAGATTTCGCTCACATCTCCCGTCTTGACGTCCAGGCACTCACGACCACCGCAGGACTGTGACGACACAGCGTTTTGGGCGGGATCACTCCTGGGGTCACGCCGTCAGAGTTGTGATGGGAACAACGTACACCCCGTCGGGACGACGGCGGGCGATGCCGCTGGGGGTGATGACAGCCAGGAATGACGCCTCGCCATTATGTTGGGAGTGAACCAGGTGGCGGACCCGTAGCAGCGTGTCCGCGGCCCGGTCCTCCAGGGTTGACTGGAGTTTGATCTCCACCGCGCCCCACCGGCCGTCTGGCCATTCGATGATGGCGTCGGCCTCAAGCCCGCGTCCGTCGTGGTACGCGTAGACGCTCGCCCCGTGGGCTTCGGCGTACACCCGCAGGTCGCGAATGCACAGCGACTCGAACAGCAAGCCGAAAGTGTTGAAGTCGACGAGTAGCTTGTCAGGGCTCAGATCCAGGAGTGCCGCCGGGAGCGAGGGATCACAAAAGCGGCGGATGGCGGAGGTACGGATGGCGGTTTTCGAGCGGACGGCCAGGGGCCAGGCGGGTTGGTCTTCGATGACGTACAACCGGCGCAAGGCTCCGAGGTACGCGCCGATGGTGTTGGTTGACAGGTCCGACTCGTCCAGTGCCATGTCGGCGCGGAGGGTGGTCATGGCTGCCGGGGTCGACTCGTTACGGGCCAGCGAGCGCAGCAGGAGTTGGACCCGGCGCGGGTTCTTAGCCACGCCATCGACCCTCGAAACATCGGATTCC
Organism: Propionibacteriaceae bacterium; assembly: GCA_031254155.1. GTDB lineage: Bacteria > Actinomycetota > Actinomycetes > Propionibacteriales > Propionibacteriaceae > WQYJ01. The sequence goes on along the minus strand of JAIRVA010000314.1, from coordinate 466 downwards.
GCGATGGCGGTGAGGTAGTCCTTGGCGCGGGCGCCGCCGAACTCATCCTGGCGGGTCGCGCTCACCGGCCAGCCGCCGCGGGTGATGAGGGCGGCGACCGTCTCCAGCCCGGCGGTCGTGTGACCGTCGATGGGGCGGCCCAGAGGGAGGCTCTGCAGCGAGACCTCGCCGGTCGAGTCCCCGGACTCGGCGAGGCTCATGGTTCGCATGACCACGCGGGCGATCCGGCCCGTGCCGGAATGACGGATTTCGGGATCGTCCGCTACCGTCGAACCCGTCAGAATGAATTGGCCGGGGCGGGGCTCGCGGTCCACGGCGAAGCGGACGGCATCCCAGATTTGGGGCGCGTCCTGCCACTCGTCAAGCAGGAGCGGCCGGTCGCCCCTCAGGAGGAGGGAGGGCTGTTCGGCGGCGATGCGGCGGTAGGCGTCCCGGTGGTCAGGGTCCTGGAAGAAGACCGACTGCG
>JAIRVA010000278.1 GCA_031254155.1 Propionibacteriaceae bacterium | reverse complement strand
CACCGTGGCCACGACGGAGATGACCGCCACGGCGACGATCGACCCGTTCGACGCGATGACCGACCGGTCGAACACCCGGCTCAGGTCGGCGTCCAGCATCGTGGTGAACAGCAGCGCCGGGGAGGCCACGAGGAGGGCCAGGTTGCTCATCAGCCGGCGGTGCTCCGTGGTGAGGACCCCGGCCCGCGCCAGCACCCACCCGAGGCCGATCAGCACCCCGATGGTGAAGAAGCCTTCCAGGGCGGGCAGCCCCGCCACCAGGGCGTGCACTACCGCTGGACCCGGGCGTTGCCGTGCCAGACCGACCAGACCTGCTCCTCGTCCGCCGGACGGACGTAGTCGGTCGCGGAGGCGACCGCAAGGGCGCCCGTCGCCCAGCCGAACTGCATCGCCCGCCCGGCCCCCCAGCCCTTGAGCAGGCCGTACAGCAGCCCGCCGACCGAGCCGTCCCCGCCGCCGATCCGGTCGAGCACCTCGATCTCGCGGGGCTCCGCGACGTGGAAGGCGCCGTCGCCGTAGACGACCATGCCCCAGCGGTGACGGCTGGCGGAGATGACCTCGCGCAGCGTGGTGGCGATGACCTGCGCGCCGGGGTACGCCGCCCGGATCGCGGTGATCATCGCCTTGAACGACTCGATGTGGGCGTCCAGACCCTCCCCGCCGGCGGCCGGGCCAGGGATGCCCAGCGCGAGTTGGAAGTCTTCCTCGTTGCCAACCAGGATGTCGGCGAGCCCGGCGATCTCGGCGAAGGCCCCGCGCAGTTCGTCCTCGCGGCCCGCCCAGAAGGAGGCGCGGTAGTTCAGGTCCAGCGAGACCACGGTACCGTGGCGGTGGGCCGCCCGGGCGAGGGCGACGCAGAACTCGCTCGTGAGCGGGCTGAGCGCGGCGACCAGGCCGGAGAGGTGGAGGATCTTGACCCCCTGGCGCCCGAAGATGTCGTCGAGGTCGAAGTCGGCCGCCGAGAGCGTCAGCCCGGCCTCGCCGGCGCGGTCGTTCCAGACCCGGGGCGCCCGGTGGCCGAAGCCCTGGTCGGCGATGTTGAACTGGTGGCGGTACCCCCACGGCCCGCCCTGGGGCCGCTCCCGCCCGAGGTAGGCGAGGCCGCGCTCGCGGAGGCTCGCCTTGATGAGGGCCGCGATGGGCGAACCGGCGACGAAGGTGGTGAGGACGAGGGCCGGTTCCCCGAGGCAGGCCGGTATCGTCGCCACGTTGGTCTCCGCCGAGGTCACCTGCAGGGTGTACCGGGTGGCGAGGTGGACCGGTTCGACCGACTCGGGGGTGAGGCGGACCCCCATCGAGGTCGGGACGAGCAGGGACCACCGGGCGTCATCGCGTAGCTGCATGTTCTCTCTCCTTGTCTGTATGTCTCACCCGTCGTACCGCAACTCGTACCGGTTCTGCTCGCGCCGCCCGGTGGCGGACGAGTTGATCGACCGGCGATAGACCCAGAAGCGGTAGACCAGGAACTCCGTACCGAAGTTAACGAGCATAGTCCCAATCAGGACGATGTAGTACTGGGCGTCGCGGCCCACCCCCCACACCTGGTCGCCCAGGAGGCGGCCCCACCAGGTCGAGAGGGGCGTGAACACGAGATAATACGCCCCGACCTTCGCCATCGCGACGGGGATGTTGCTGACCGACTTGAAGGTGTACCGCCGGTTGGCGGTGAAGCTCCACAGGACCGAGGCGACGAGAGCCGGCAGGTAGCTCACCCAGTAGGCGAGGCGCAGCCCCTCGGCCAGCGCCGTGAAGACCGCCACCTGGATCAGGCCAGCACTCAGGCTGAACGCCACGAAGCGGAGGAACTTGGCGAGTTCCTGCGACCGCGTGAGATGGCGGGTTGTGAACGCCGATTCGTACGCGCCTATCTGCATAGCTCAATCTTCTCATCGTGGACGCTCCCCCGCTAGTCACCGGCACACGCTAATCTCGGGGGGTGCACAAACGGACACGTACCGGCGTCTTGGCGGGGTTGGCGACCGAGGTCCTGTACGGCGGCTCGTTCGCGTTCACGAAGAGCGTCACGGGCACAATCGACCCCCTCACCCTGCTCGGCTGGCGCTTCGTCGTCGCGCTCGCAGCCCTGCTGGTCCTTCTGGCCACCCGCCTCATCCGCCTCCGCATCACCCGCGCCACGATCCGGCCGCTGCTCCTGCTCGCGGTGTTCCAGCCCGTGCTCTATTACGTGGCCGAGACCTTTGGCGTCATGCGGACGACGGCGTCGGAGTCGGGTCTCATCGTGGCCGCGATCCCGGTCGTCATCATCGTCACCGCCGCCCTCATCCTCAAGTCCCGACCGTCCGGGTGGCAGGTCGCTGGCATCGCCGTCACGCTGGCGGGCGTGGTCACGACGGTGGTCGCGGGCGGGTTCACGGCGCGGTTCGATCTCGCGGGCTACGGCCTGCTGCTCGCGGCAGTGGTGTCGTTCTCGCTGTACGCCGCCTTCGCGGAACGGTACGCGCACGCGGTCAGCGACGTGGACAAGACCTTCACCATGGTGCTCTTAGGTGCGGTGGTGTTCGGCACCGCCGCGGTCATCGAACACGGGGCGGACGGGACGCTGGGCACGCTCGTCCGGCTGCCCGTCGACCGGCCCGACTTCGCCCTCGCCGTCGCGTACCTCGCCCTCGGCTCGACCGTCGGCGCCTTCTTCCTCCAGAACGTCGCCATCGGCGCACTCGGGTCGACCCGCTTCTCCACGTTCATCGGTGTCACCACCGTCACCACGCTCGTGACCGGGGCCATCGTCCTGCGCGAAACCCTCAGTGCCGCCCAGTTCCTCGGCGGCGCCGCAATCCTCGCCGGGGTGTCCGTGGCGAACCGGCGAGCGGCGACAACCGCGTGTCCTTAACTACAGCCTGAGGTCGAGCCGCAACCCTCGCAGACGTAGCAGGAGCCGGAGGGGCGCATCTTGGTGCCGCAGGTCAGGCAGAGCGGCGCGTCGACGGACTGGCCGAGGGACTCCATGAGTTCGGCGGTCGTCCGCGGGGCGGCGATGAGCGCCGGCTGGCGCGGGCCCGGGCCGTCGATGTGGAGGTTGTCGACATCGTCGTTGCGCAGCGTGACGAACTCGGGCAGCTGGGCCTCGTCCTCCTCGGAGAGGTACGACCCGGTCTCGACGTACCGCGCCCGCTCGGCCGCCGTGTAAATCCCCAGCTCGGCCCGCTCGTCGAAGGCCAGATAGTCGAGGGCGAGGCGGCGGAAGATGTAGTCCATGATCGACTGGGCGATGCGGACATCCGAGTCGTCGGTCATGCCGGCGGGCTCGAACTTCAGGTTCGTGAACTTCTGGATGAAGGTCTCCAGGGGAACGCCGTACTGCAGGCCGATCGAGACCGCGATCGAAAAGGCGTCCATGACCCCGGAGAGTGTGGAACCCTGCTTGCCGAGCTTCAGGAAGACCTCGCCCAACCGGCCGTCGTCGTACGCGCCGGAGGTCATGTACCCCTCGGCGCCGCCGACCGAGAAACTGGTCGTCCGCCCGCTGCGGGACTTGGGCAGCCGCTGGCGGCGGGCCCGGTACTCGATGCGGACCTTCTCAGGGGCCGGTTCGGGCGCCTTGGCCGCGGCCAGGGGCTGGCCGACCTTGCAGTTGTCGCGGTAGATGGCGACGGCCTTGAGGCCGAGCTTCCAACCCTGGCGGTAGACCTCGGCGATGTCCTCGACCGTGGCCGACTCGGGCAGGTTGACCGTCTTCGAGATCGCGCCCGAGATGAACGGCTGGACGGCCGCCATCATCCGCAGGTGGCCCATCGGCTCAATCGAGCGCTGGCCGACCGCGCAGTCGAAGACGGCTAGATGCTGGGGCTTGAGCGCGGGGGCGCCGACGACGTGGCCGTGCTCCTGGATGTGGGCGACGATGGCGTCGGTCTCGCCCTGGGTGTAGCCGAGGATCTTCAGCGCCCGGGTGACGGTCGAGTTGACGATCTGCAGGCTCGACCCGCCGACGAGCTTCTTGAACTTCATGAGCGCGAAGTCCGGCTCGATACCGGTGGTGTCACAGTCCATCATGAAGCCGATGGTGCCGGTGGGGGCGAGGACGGAGGCCTGGGAGTTGCGGAAGCCGTCGGCCGCCCCCCGGTCGATGACCGCGTCCCACTGTGTCGTCGCCGCGGCGTGCAGACCGGCGGCCATCGGCGAGGCGTACGCCAGGGCGGCGTTCGCGTCGCGGTGCATCGTCATGACGTGCTGCTGGGCGGCGGCGTTGGGGGCGTACCCCTCGTACGGCCCGACGACGCCGGCGAGTTCGGCGCTGCGCCGGTAGGCCGTACCCGTCAT
>JAIRVA010000240.1 GCA_031254155.1 Propionibacteriaceae bacterium | reverse complement strand
GGTAGGGCGACACATGTGCGTCCCGCCGTACCCGCTTAGGACACGTTCGTTAATAAATGGTGCAGGTGACGGTTTCGGGACGGGATGGCTGATAAGGCGGAGTGCCCGGAGGCGTAGTGGAGCTACGCCGGAGCGGCCGACAACGCGATCAGGCGCCCGATCCCGGAAACGACACGCGACAGTTACTAACGAACGTGTCCTAAGCCCTCGGCTGACCGGGGTATTGCAGGGGGTGTGTCGGGCCGCGCGCGGTGGAGTGGCTGGTCAGCGGACCGTGGCGATCAGCTGGCCGTTCGGGAGGCTGAACCAGGCGTCCGGGTCGTCACCCCAGGCCCGCCAGGCCGCGCTGATCGCCTGGAGATCGTCCGGGGTCGCCCAGCCGGCGTCCAGTAGTTGGGTGGCGACGGCGGAGTGGCGGATCCGTTCGGCCCAGATGTCCGCCCACCACCGCGCCTGGTCGCCGGTGTAGACCTTGACCGACCCGCCGGGAAGTGGGTCGGCAAGCCCGGCGGCGTGGGCCCAGGCGAGGAGGTGCCGCCCGGCGTCCGGCTCGCCGCCGTTGGCCCGGGCGGCGCGGCAGTAGAGAGTCCGCCACTGGTCGAGTCCGGGACTGGGTGGGTACCACGCGAAAGCGCCGTAGTCGCTGTCGCGCACCGCGACCGTACCGCCCGGACGCGTGACCCGGGCCAACTCGCGCAACACCGCGACCGGATCGGAGACGTGCTGGAGGACCTGATGGGCGTGGGCGAAGTCGACGCTGTCGTCGGGCAGCCCGAGGGCGTACCCGTCCATGACGCGGCAGTCGACGTTCGTGAGGCCCTGGGCGCGGACGTGGTCGGCGGCCTGGTCGAGGATGCCGGGGTCAAGGTCCGCCGCGATGACCCGTCCGGGCGCGACCAGCCGGGCGATCCCGGCGGTGATCGTGCCGGGCCCGCAGCCAAGATCAAGGACGGTCAGGCCGGGCCGGAGCCGGTCGAGCGCGTACTCCAGCGAGTTCTCCACCGTCCGCGCCGCGTGGGCCCGGACCACCGCCGGGGCGTACCCGTGGGTGTAGTGATCACGTCTTACATTTTGAGACGAATTGTTACTCATAGTGAGATGCTACCGCCCCCTCCGGGCCGTCCCCGCCAAGCCCAAGTACCGGACCGCCGTACCGTCGTACGGCCGTACCGCCGTACCGTCTTACCCCCGCCCTTTCCCGCGAAAGCATGAAAACGCGCCTGGACCGGGCCGAAAACCTGCCGTTAGCACACTAACGCGCGCCGGGGGAGCCGCCGCGCCGAGGGAGCGGGCGCGGCGGGGGGCGGCCCGAGGCCTGTAAGGTTATGTCACTCCCCGGACATGTAGTGAGTATGCAGGACACGCAGTCATTCGTCACGCTGTACGAGCAGCAGTACCCCCGGATCGTGGCGTACGCCCGCCGGCGCCTGGGGGCGCTCGCCGACGCCGAAGACTGTGCCGAAGAGGTGTTCCGCCTCGCCTGGGAGCAACCAACCACACCCAGTGTTGGTTGGCTGTTCGTCACCGCGCGGAACATCACGTACGCCCTCCACCGCGCCGATCTCCGCGTCGCCGACCTGGCGGCCCGGCTCGCGGCAGAATCCGCCACCACCGTACCCGACGAGGATCAGGGCGTCCTCGCCGCCCTCGACCAGCTCCCCGAGGGTGAGCGTGAGTTGCTCATGGCGTTCTACTGGGACGACCTCGGTGGCACGGCGTGCGCGGCGCTGCTGGGCTGCTCGGTGGGGGCGGTGTGGGTCCGGCTCACGCGCGCCCGGAAGCACCTCAAGGCGGTCCTGCTGGCCTCCGGAGCCCGACCCGCCCGGGTCGGCGTACTCCCCCAACCACAAGGAGATTTAGCATGAGACTCACCAAGATTCTGCGGCGCGCCAACCCGGTCGCCACCGACAATGACCTCACCCCCCGCGGCCGTGCGGAACTGCGGGGCCTGGTGGGTGCAGCGGGTGTACCCACCCGGGGGCCCGACACCGTCCACGTCCCGCTCACCGGGGATGCGCCCGCCGGGCGGACCCGGCGCCCCTGGCTCGTCCCCGCCATGGCGGCCGTCCTCACCGTCGCCGGCGTGGGCGTCGGCATCGGGGTGTGGGGCGGGATGCCGGGGGCCGGACCGGCACCCGCGGCGTACGCGTTCCCGGACACCATCACGGCCGACCTGGTGTTCGACGTCGGTAATTCCCCCGAGACGATTTCCTTCATCATCTCGCTGCCGACCGACACCAGCGATTCCGATGTCTACACGGTCAAACGGGTCTGGCCGCTCGTCGACCAGCAACTGGCGGCCGAGCCGGCGTTGATCACCCGGCCCGGTACCGTCACCTTCGCGCGGCAACCCGACCTGAGCAATGTGAACGTGCAGGTGTACAAGCCGGTGGACTGGCCGACGGATTGGGGGTACGAGATCGACGTCGTCGCGGGAAGGTGGGCGTGCGACCAGACAGGCACGTACCTCCAAGCCGATCCCCGGGGGAGAGTGACCACCACCTTCCTGGTGTGCGACCGGCAAATCAGCGAGTCTGGCTGGACCCCGGACTGGGTCCCGGCGATGCCGGGGGACGAGCCAGCTCCGACCGCCTCACCGACCGCCTCGCCAACGGCCTCAGAGGAAACCCCAGAACCGGCGGCGGTCCAACTGGATACCGTGACTTCCCAGTCGTCGTACACCAACGGAGGCCTGGCCTTCACCCTCACGACCACGGCGCGCGAACCTGGCGTCATGACGAGTACGACCGATCCCACATCGACGCCCATCAGCACAGTGACGCGGATCGAGGCCAGCGCGACGAGCCCGGACCGGGCGGCGGCACTGGCCGAAGTCCGGTCGTACACACTGCGCGCGGTTGGTACAACCATCAGCGTGACAAGCCCAAGCGGGGCGGGGCTCACTTTCGACCGGCCGCCCTATGTGGACCCCGGTGGTGCCACCCCCGAGTCCTCGCCCGCGACCCCCGTGACCACCGACCTGCCGTCAGCGGGAGAGACCACGTTCTCCGTGGGCCTCATCCCGCCGGATGGTACGGCCGACACGGGCTGGATCCAGGTCGGCTCGAACCCCCGACCCGGCGCGCCCGTGGTGGACGACCACCTCGACTACCAGTGCCCCGCCTGCGCCACCTTTGAGAAGACGTACGGCGACGCCTTGCGGACGCTCGCCGAACGGGGCGACATCGTCTGGCGAGTCCACATCCGCAGCTTCCTTGATGGCATGTTACGCAACGACTCTTCCACCCGGGCGGGCGTCGCGGCGACGTGTGCCGATGTCGTGGGGGCCTTCCCGGCGTACCACCACACCCTGCTGGCCAACCAGCCCACGGAGGGTACCGGTTACACCGATGTGCAGCTGCGGGTCGATTTCGCCCAGGCGGCCGGCATCACCGACCTCGCCCGCTTCCAGGCCTGTTACGACGGCCGGGACACGGTGGGCTACGTCCAGGCGATGGAGAGCGTCAACGCCACCTCGACGACGATCAACGGTGCCACCCAGGCGCCGGCGACGGGTACACCGGCGCTGTACGTGAACGGTACCCCCGTCGCGCTGGACCAGTTGCCCGCCGGCACCACCACCCCCGACAGCCTCCTCACCTTCCTGCAGACGGTTGCCGGCTAGCACCCCTTCAGACTGTGGTCGCTTTTACGTCAT
>JAIRVA010000209.1 GCA_031254155.1 Propionibacteriaceae bacterium | reverse complement strand
GTGACGTCACGCTGGATCAGCTCGCGGCGGTGTTCAGCTACTCGCCGACCCACCTGTCCCGGCTGCTCCAGGGGCAGACGGGCCGCCGGTTCGCTGACCTCAAACGCGGGCTGAAGGTGCACCACGCCATGGAGTTTTTGGTCAACACCTCGCTCACGCTGGACGAGATCAGCGCCGCCGTCGGGTTCAGTTCGGCAAGCTACCTGGCGCAGGTCTTCCGGGCCCAGGTCGGTATGACGCCGGGCCAGGTCCGCGCCGCCCGGACTGATGGGGGACGCGATCCGGGACCTGACTAGGCCAGTGGGGACCCGACGCGATCTGGTCGGTTTTTCGACACGGGATGGGCAGGAATTGGCCTGTTCAGTCAGTTGCGTCTGCCCTTAAGCTGGCGGTGTGGTTCATTGAAAAGTTTCAATGAACCTTCGGGGATGTCTGCGGGGTGGCAGCATCCATGACATTTTTTCGTGAGAAAGAGGTACACCATGCGGAAACCAGTGCTGCGGGCACTTGCCAGTCTCGCCGCCGTCGGGCTTGTCCTGCCCCTGATCGGCTCCCCGCCCGTGGCGGTGGCGGCGCCGTACGACGCGGCCACGGCGACAGCAGTTGGGAGTTTGAACGTCAACGGGTTGGACGGCGACCAAGTGGGGCTCGGTACGGCCGCGCCCACGTTGGCCTGGCGGCTGACCTCGGCCGAGGTGGCGGGCAATCCGTGTTTTGATGACGAGGCGCTGGGTGTGTGCGGCATGTCCGCGCAGGCGGCGTTCGAGGTGCAGGCGGCGGGTTCGCTCGCGGCACTGGACGCCGGGCCCTGGGTGTGGGACTCGGGCTGGACCCAGTCCGCGGCCCAGTCGGTGACGTTCGGCGTGGCCCAGGCGTCGCGGGCCGAGGTGTATTGGCGGGTCCGGGTGACGGACGCCAACGGGTACCAGTCGGCCTGGAGCGCGCCGGCCAGGTTCACGGTGGGCTTGCTGGCCGCCGCCGACTGGACTGCCCGGTGGATCGAAGATCCCGGGTACGTGTACCAGGCCGCCGGGTCGGTCAACCCGTTGCCGGTCTTCGCAAAGCCGTTCGCTCCCGCGGCGACCCCGGTGTCAGCGACCCTGTACGCGACCGGGCTCGGACAGTACACGGCGACGATCAACGGTGTGCCGGTCGGCAAGGCCGTCCTGGAGCCGGGGGAGACCGGCTACTGGGATGAGGTCGACTACCGCGCGTACGACGTCACCGGGCTGGTCAAGGCCGGGTCGAACGTGATCGGCCTGGAGGTCGGCAGTGGGGTGTACCAACAAGCGGACACCACCTCGGTCGGGCGGTACGTCTTCCAGCCCGGCAACAACGACGTGCTGGGGACGCCGAAGGTCTTGGCCCAGCTCGAGCTGGCGTACGCCGACGGCACGCGGCAGACCATCGCGACGGACGCCTCGTGGCGCACGCGGGCGGGTGGGACGACCTTCTCCTCGTGGTGGGGCGGCGAGGACTACGACGCCCGGATCCTGGCCCCCGGCTGGACGGCGACGGCGGGCGGTCTCGGCGATCCCGCGTGGCACGCCGCCCGGCTGGCCAGCCTCGATTCGACGACGATCCCGCGGGACACCGCGGCCCTGGTGGCCGATCCCCGTCCACCGGTGACTGTGGCGGAGGAGGCCCGTCCGGTCTCGATCGCCACCGTCTCGCCGAACCCCGTCGCCACCACGGTCGTGGCCCCGGCGGCGGCGGGCGACACGAACCTGAAGCTCGCGACCGTGACCGGGCTCTACGCCGGCGACGCGGTTGAACTCGGAGGCGCGAAGTACACTGTCACGGCCGTCGGTACCCCGGCTCATCTCACGACCCTGGCCGCCGCGGCGGCCGCCGGTGCCACCACGATCAACGTCGCCAATGCTGGCTCCGCCTGCGCCCCCGGCGCCTCTTGCGAGGGCTCGGCGAGCTTCGTCGTCGGCCAGGGCGTGGTCGTGGGCAGCGGTGCCACCGCCGAGTACGCGACCGTGGTCGCGGTGGCGGTCGGCGCGTCCAGCGGCCCCTGGGGCCCGCCACCGCCTGGTACCGTGACCATCGACCGGCCCTTGCAGTCGGCCCACGAGACCGGTGAGGCCGCGGGCGGCATCGGCACCGGGGTCACGGTGACGCCGGCCCTGGGTGCGGCCGTCGAACCGGGGACGGCCGTGCAGAGTGCGCCGTTGCCGGCGTACGTCCTGGATCTCGGGGCGAACCTCGTCGGTCTGCCGAAAATCACGGGCCAGGCCCCGGCCGGGACCACCGTGACCATCTTCGGGGTGGAGAACCCGTCCACGATCCCCGTGACAAGCTACGACCCGGTGGCCGAGTCGGGCGTGTACCACTACACGTTCCGGGGGGAGGGGACCGAGACCTGGCACTCGCAGTTCACCTACAATGGGCAACGGTACATCATCGTACGAGGTCTGCCCAACCAGCCGACCCCCGACACGGTCACGCTGCTGGTGACGTACGCCTCGAACGCCTCGACGGCGTCTTTCTCGACCTGCGACAACAGTGAAAATGGCACGATGCTGAACGCGGTCTACGACATCACCGAGCGGGCCCTGCAAGGCAACATGCAATCCGTCCTCACGGACTGCCCGAACCGCGAGAAGGGTCCGTACACCGGTGACAACCTGCACAACATCGACACCGAACTGACGTTGTACGACCTGCGCGCGTACGAGGCGCAACTGGTGACGAACATGAAGACCTCGCAACGGCCCAACGCGGTCGCCGACCTCCGCTACGAGGGGTTGTACGACGGCCTGATCGCGAACATCGCCCCCGAGTACCACGCCGTCCCAGGTATGCGCCTCGGCCCGTGGTGGTTCCTCGACGAGCCGAACTGGGGCGGCGCGGTCATCCGGATCCCGTGGGCGCTCTACGAGACGTACGGCGACCAGGCGACGATGGCCACCAACTACGACGCGATGGTGAAGTGGCTGGCGTACGTGAGCAACCAGAAGGTGACCAATCCGGACGGGCAGATCAATGGCCTCGGCGACTGGTCGGCCGCGCAGACCACCGATCCGCCGCAGGCGATCATCGACCTCGGTTACTACGAAGGCGCGTCGACGCTGGCCAAGGTGGCCGCGGTGTTGGGCAAGACGGCCGACGCCGCTCAGTACGCCGGCCTGGCGGAAGCGATCAAGGCGGAGTACAACGCGGACTACCTGCACGTCGACGCGGCCGCCGGTACGGCGTGGTACGCCAACAACACCGAGGCCGCCAACGCCGTCGCGCTCGACTCGCACCTGGTGCCCGCGGAGTACCGCGACGCCGTCTTCGCCTCGCTGGTGGCCGCGGTCGCGGACTACGGTTACCGCATCGGTACCGGGTCGGTCGCGCTGGGCGCGCTGTTCCGGGCCTTGCACGACGGGGGCCGGGACGACGTGATCTACCGGATGGTCCTGAACCCGGCCGCGCCGGGCTACGCGTTCCAGGTGCTCCGGGGCCAGACCACGTTGTCGGAGGACCTGAGCGGGGGCAGTTCGCAGAACCACCACTTCCTGGGCGAAGTCGCCGACTGGTTGGTCCACGCGGTGGGCGGCATCGACGCGGCGCCGGGCGCGGTGGCGTACAACTCCCTCGTGTTCAAGCCCGCGACCGGCGCGGGTCTGGACGACCTCACGTGTGTGGGCGCCTCGTTCACGACGCTGGCCGGGGTGGCGGCGAGCCTGCTCACGCGGACGGCGGCCGGTTTGACGATGACGGTCACGGTGCCGGCCAACACCACGGCGGAGGTCTGGGTGCCGAAAGCCGCCGGTGACAAGGTACTCTCGCCGAAACGCGCGGAGTACCGGCGGGACGAGGCGGGTTACGCCGTGTACGCGGTCGCGTCGGGTGATTTTGTCTTCGAGGCGGGCCCGGCGGTCGCACCGCGCGTTCCCGCGGCCCCGGCCATCCAGACGTCGGACCAGTCGGTCGTGGCCGGCACGTCGGATCTGCCGCACGGTACCGTCACGGTGACCTACGACGGCGGCAAGCCGCTGTGTGTGGCCGACATCGCGGCCGACGGTACGTGGTCCTGCACCACGCCGGCCGGGATCCCGGCCGGTCCGATCACG
>JAIRVA010000198.1 GCA_031254155.1 Propionibacteriaceae bacterium | reverse complement strand
ACTCGACGCCTGGCGGGACCTCCTGCCCCGCGCGGCGCGGGCGGTGTGCGGCGACGTGCCGGTCTCGGTGACGAACGACGGCGACGTGTCGGCGCTCGCCGGGTACATGACGCTCGGCTCGGGCCGGGTGCTGGGCGCGGCGTTCGGGACGTCGTTCGCGGTCGGGTACGTGGACGCGGCGGGCGGCTTCCTCGGCTGGGAGGCGGGCGACGAGTTCGTCGGCTTCAGCAACGAGTTGGCCTTCGTCATCGCCGATCTCGACCCGGCGGCGGCGCGGGACGTCAACTGGTCGGACAAGCCGTGTTACAGCCAGTTCCTGTCGCAGGACGCCGTCGTCCGGCTGGGCCGGGTGGCGGGCATCGCGTACGACAGTGGGGACTTGGCCGAGCAACTGAAAGAGGTCCAGGCACTCGCCGAGGCAGGCGACGAGCGGGCGGCGAGCGTCTTCCGCAGCGTGGGGGCCTACCTCGCGCACGGGGTGCCGCATTTCGCGTGGATCTACGGCGGCGAGATCGCCTCCATCCTGCTCCTCGGGCGCGTGATGTCCGGTGTGGGCGGCGAGATCATCCTGGCCACGGCGCGACAGATCCTCGCCGAGGAGTACCCGGCGGTCGCGGTCGCCCTCGTCCTGCCCGACGAGGAGTTCCGGCGCAAAGGCCAGGCGGTCTACGCGTCCTTCATCCACGCGTGAGACCGGGCCCGTTAGGGCTTGGCTTTGAGATCGGCGAAGTGTTTGACCGCCATCAGGACCGCGTACCAGGCCACGCCTTGCGCACAGTAGAAGACCAGCCCGAAGAGCCCGTCCACAATGTCAGCACCGCTGCCGTACGGCTGCGAGGTCGCGACGATGCCCGCGATGAAAGACCACACCGCGTAGGCCCCGTAACCGATGAGGACGGCGAGCGCGATCAACGGAAGTTTGCTGATCACCCCGGACGGCGTGGTGTACACCGAGGGTTGTTTCGGCTGGGCGACCGGGACGCCGGGGAAACCGGGCTGGGGTTGCCAGGGGGCCTGCATCGGCTGAGCGGCCTGCATCGGCTGAGCAGTCGGCATGGGCTGGGGCGGGTAAGCGTAGGGCGGCGCCGGGATGGGCCCGGGAGGAGCGGGAGGCAGGGGTACGCCCGGCTGGGGCGGCTGGGGCGGCTGGGGCGGGATTAAGCTGTAGTCGGTGGGATCGGACATAGCGTTCCTTTCGTCATCCCCGAGTCTATAGGTTTCCGTCCGCTCAGACGCCGAGATACCGGAGGACGGCGAGGACCCGGCGGTTGTCCGCCACATCGGCGGGGAGGCCCAGCTTGGTGAAGATGGCAGCAATGTGTTTCTCGACGGCCCCGGCCGACAGGTACAGCGACTCGCCGATGGCGTTGTTGGACCGGCCTTCGGCCATGAGGGCGAGGACCTGGCCCTCGCGGGCCGTCAGACTGGCCAGCCCGGCGTCGGCGGGTGTCGCCGTGTTCACCAACTGGGCGACCACCTCCGGGTCGAGGACCGTGTGCCCGGCGGCGACGCGGGTGAGGGCGTCGACGAAGTCGGAGACGTCGGCGACGCGGTCCTTGAGGAGGTACCCGACGCCGCGGGTCCCGTCCGCGAGGAGTTGTGAGGCGTACGCGGCCTCGACGTACTGCGAGAACAACAGGACGGGGAGACCGTCGTACCGCCGGCGTAGGCTGAGGGCCGCGCGCAGCCCCTCGTCGGTGTGGGTCGGCGGCATCCGGATGTCGGCGACGACGACGTCGGGCAGGCGGTCGGCCCGCGCGGCGACCGCGGCGAGCAGTGCGTCACCATCCGGGACCCCCGTCACCTCGTGCCCGCGCCGCGTGAGCAGCGCGACTAGCCCGTCGCGCAGGATGGCCGAGTCCTCGGCCACGATAATGGAAAGTGTGGTGGTCACCACCCCATCGAACCGTGGGTGGGCGGAGATGTCAACGCGAGGATGGGAATCCGGTGGGACAAGTCTGGACTAAGAATTATCTGAGAATTTCTTAATTAGCTTGCTAGCTCTCGGGAAAGATGATAATTTCCCCCCATCGGTGCAATCCGTTAGCGAGGGGGTCAGCGTGAGGCATCGGTTTATGGCAGTTTTGCTGGCCGTTCTTGTTGCTTCGATGGCGTTTGCCGGAGTGAGCACGATGGCGCCACCGGTGGCGCAGGCGGCGTCGGTTCAGTGGGTGCCGACTTCTGGGTCGTGGTATCTCTACATTGATGGGGTGAGGCAGTACGGGTGGAAGAAGGTGGATGCCTACTGGTACTACCTGAGTCCGAGTACTGGGTTGGTGTTGTTCGGGTGGCAGAAAATCGACGGGGACTGGTATTACCTGATCCCGGATGCTAACTCGGGGCGGGCGGCGATGGGGTGGATGACGATTGGTGGGGCCCGGTTCTATTTCAACCCGGCGGGTGAGTCTGGCCGGATGCTGATGGGGTGGCAGAAGATTGACGGGTACTGGTATTACTTCGAGCCGGCGGGTGAGTCTGGTCGGATGGTGACGGGGTGGCAGAAGATTGGGACCACGTGGTTCTATCTGGACGGGTCGGGGCACCAGTTGTTCGACTGGGTGTGGGTCAATGGGTATTGGTATTACTTGTCTCGGGGTCCCAGTGGTGAGTGGGGTGGGATGCTCACGGGGTGGCAGGACTTGCCGGATCGCGGGAGCTACTACCGGTTCTATTTCGCGCCCGGTGATGCTGGGTGGATGCTCACGGGTGACCAGACGGTTGGTGGTGTCAGGGAGCGTTTCGGGGCGGCCGGCGGGCCCAACGAAGGGCATTGGCTGAACTACTGCACGTCTACTGGACAGGCGAGCCGGACGTTTAGCGTGCAGTACGACGTCAACTCGACGTGGAACGCCTACTTTGACACGGCTCGGGCACGGTGGAACTCGGCCGGAGTGGGGGCGAACATCACGTACTCATCGACCGCGGCTTCCCACATGGTTGTCGACTTCACATCAGTTGAGGATATCATGAATGCGAATAATGGCGTGTTAGCATATGGAGTTTATGAGTACAACTCGAAGTCCGGAACATTCACGATTCGGGTGTTTACCGAGAGCTTGTGGCACAGCTTGGGCACATCGACGAACCCGGCGTGGGGTTCGTGGGCGATGGGTACGGCGACGCATGAGTTGGGTCACGCGTTGAGACTGATAGACAATCCGACGCCGACCGTGTTGGGTACGTACAACACATCATCGTTGATGAGTTACGATCGCAACAGAAGTACTTTGGGCAGTCCGACAGGTTATGATCAGGAAAATGTGAGGAGGTGTTTCGCATGAGGAAGTGGAGTGTCACGCTCGTGACGAGTCTGGTGGTGGGGTTGGGTCTTGGCGGATGCGCGTCGGCGGAGCCGGAGTCCACCGTGTCTGAGACAGCGTACGTGTACGTGGATCGCCCCGGATTGAGTCTGGCCGAGTTACTGCAGCAAAGTGAGATTGTGGCCCATGTGCGCCCGGTGTCGTCTCGGTATGAGGTGCTTCAGCGTTCGCCGATAGTCGTTCCGAGCCGGGAGGCGTGGGAGGATCCGGCGGGGGGCAAGCCTGACGTGGGTTATACATACACGCCGCCGCCGGATCCGGCGACGTTCGTGACGGTGGAGGTGGTGGAGGTGTGGAAGGGTGATCTGGCCGTGGGTCGGACGATTGAGGTTCGGCAGTATGGCGGCGTGGTCGACGGGGTTCTCAAGCTGGAGCAGGGTGTGCCGCAGGTGGCGGACTATGTTGGCAAGGACATTGTTTTGGCCATCAGGCACCTGGATGTGTGGGCGCCGGATGACTTCACTGTGTTCTTGCCCGAGGAGGGGATGTGGGTGATGAACGATGGTGGCAAGGGCGGCAAGTTGAGGTTGGCGGTGGCGGACGTGGACCCTATTGGGCATGGCAACGGGGCTGATCTCACGGTGAGTCAACTGAAGAAGATGATTGAGGATTTCTAGAGAGCATGACGCGGGGTCTTCTTGGCCCGACTCTTGGGGTGTCGGCGCGAGGTAAGGAGGTATGAGGAAGTGTCTGGCAGAGTGAGTACGCGAGATGTGACGCCCATGGTCTGGGTGACCGCGTGTGTGATGGTTGTTTTGAGCGTCGGCGGCTGTGGCGCGACTGGTGTCGCGCTTGAGCCGTCGGAGCCTGCTGCGACTGAGACGGCATTCGTGATCGTGGATCGGCTTAGTTTGGGTCTGGTCGATTTGGTGAAGGAGAGCGAGATTGTGGCTCATGTGCGCCCGGTGTCGTCTCGGTATGGGGTGTTTCAGGGTTCGACGCAAGTGGTTCCGAGCCGGGAGGCGTGGGAGGATCCGGCGGATGGTAAGCCCGACGTGGGGTATACGTACACCCCACCCCCAACCCCGATGACGTTCGTGACGGTGGAGGTGGTGGAAGTGTGGAAGGGTGATCTGGCCGTGGGCCAGACGATTGAGGTTCGGCAGTATGGCGGCGTGCTCGACGGAGTCGTCAGGTTGGAGTATGGTGCGCCGCAGTTGGCGGACTATGTTGGCAAGGACATTGTTTTGGCCATCAAGCACCTGGATGTGTGGGCTCCCGAAGATTTCAGTCTGTCCTCGCCCACGGAGGGGATGTGGGTGATGAACGATGGTGGCAAGGGCGGCAAGTTGCGGTTGGCGGTGGATGATCTGGATCCTAATGGACATGGCAACGGGGCTGATCTCACGGTGAGCCAACTCAAGAAGGCGATCGCTGATCTTTAAATAGCACGACTGGGGTCTTCGTGGCCCTACTCCTAGGATGTCCGCGCTAGACAAGGAGGTATGAGGAAGTGTCTGGCAGAGTGAGTACGCGAGATGCGACGTCCATGGTCTGGGTGACCGCGTGTGTGGTGATGGCCTTGGGCATCGGCGGCTGTGGCGCGACCGGTGTCGCGCTTGAGCCGCCGGTGCCGACGGCGACGAGTTGCGTGGCTATCGATCGGATGGCCTGGCAGCTGCCTGAGCAATTGGCGACGAGTCCGGCTGTGGCTCATGTGCGGCCGGTGTCGTATCGGTACGGGCTGTACCAGTCCCCGCCGGTGCCGAACACGGATCCGGACCCGGTGCGGAACCCGTATGCCGGGATGCCCATCGACGCGTTCACGCCCCCACCGGATCCGATGACGTTCGTGACGGCGGAGGTGGTGGAGGTGTGGAAGGGTGATCTTGCCGCAGGGCAGACGATCATTATCTGGCAGTACGGGGGCCTGCTCGACGGGGTGCTCACCACTGAGTGTGACGCCCCTCAGCTCGCGGACCATATCGGCCAGGATGTCGTGATTGTCTTGCCACACCGTCACTCCTGGGCGCCGGATGAGTTCACGATGGACTCGTCCGGGGCGGGGATGTGGTGGCTGGAACCTGGCGATGACGGCGGCATGTTGAGATCAGCGGTCGCGGACACGCATCCCTGGAATGGTGACAAGGACGACCTCACGGTCAACCAACTCAAGCAACTCATTGCAGATTTAGGTTAACCCCGGGCCTTGGGGCTGGGATCGTTGTCACCGCGATCCGGCACCGCTCGCTGCAGATCGGTGTGGGTGAAGTCGTCCCCGACGTAGAGCAGGGGTTCGCCGGTGACGGCCGCGAGGGCGTACGTCATGCAATCACCATAGTTCAGTTTGGCCCGGCTGCCCGACAGGCGGCCGAACTTCGCCCACGCACTACCCGCTGTCAACGCCTGAGCCTTGTCCAGCGGGACAATCGCGATGCCTAAGACATTGAGCAACAAAGTGATGCGGTTGAGCTGGGCGGGCAGGCCCTTGGCCCCCATGACGATCGTGAGTTCAGCGAGCGAGGCGGCGCTCATTTTGGGCGCGGTGTCGGCGGCGATCAGGGCGACCAAGCCTTCGTACCCGGGCTCCTCGCACAGGATCGCCACAATGGCCGACGTGTCGACGATCACTTCGGGAGACCGTTGTCGTCGTACACGTCGGCGTCATCCAGTGGCACCCGCCCGTCGGCGGCGGCCCGGTAGGCGGCCGAGATTTGCCGGACGCGCTGAAGGACTTTTGCCGTATCGCGCCGCCCCGCCAACGTTTCGTCGGCCGCGAGTACGATCGCTTGTCCGTAGTCGGTCTGGTAGGACTCGGCGAGTCTCTGGACGGCCGCGACCGCCGCCGGGTTTTTCAGGTTGATCGCCATGGTAGAACTCTACCAGTCCCGTCTACCGCTCCTTCATCGTGGTGGGGAGGGTGATGTCGATGGCGGTCGGTCCGCCGGCGGGGCTGGTAATGCCCAACGTACCGTCCACCGCGGCGATCCGCTCCCTGAGACTGGCGAGTCCCGTACCGCCGACCCCCGGCGTGCCGTCCAGGACCGCCGCACCGCCCCGGCCGTTGTCGGACACCCAGAGGCGGAGCCGCTCGGCTCCCCGGTCGTCGGTGTAACTCGTGGCCGACACAACGACGTGGGTCGCGTGCGCGTGCTTGGCGACGTTGGCGAGAAGCTCGGCGACCGCGTAGTAGGCGATCGAACTGATGGCGGGGTCCAGGCGCAGGGCGTCGACACGTCCGTCGATCTCGGTGTTGACCGGGACCGTCGAGCGCGCCCCGAGGGTCTTGAGCGCGACGCCGAGGCCGGCGTCCAGAGCCGGGGGGTGGATGCCGCGGACGATGTCGCGCAGTTCGGTCAGCGCCTGCTTCGTGCCCGTGTGGGCGGCCGTGACCAGGCTCGCCGCCTCGCCCTGGTTGCCGTCGAGGGCTTCCCGGGCTTCACCGAGCTGCATGGCGATGTTGACGAGGCGGGCCTGCGTACCGTCGTGCAGGTCGCGTTCGAGGCGGCGGAGCTTGGCGTCGGCGTCCTCCACGGCGGCGGCGCGCTGGCGGCGCAACTCGGCGACCCGCACCGAGCCGGCGGTCGGACCGAGCAGCCCCCGGCCGAGGGCGGCGAGCAAGTTGGTGAACCCGCGGGTCAGCGGGGCCCACATGAACAGGAAGGCGAGGCCGGGGAAGACCATCAGGAAGGCGCGGAAGGGGGTGTCCGCGAACCAGTACCACGCGCCGGCGACGATCGAGTAGCCATGGTGCCGCGTCCCGTCCCGCATGGTCTGGTAGGGCAGGAAACGCCACCAGAACCAGTACGTCAGCCCGCCGGCCCCGACCGCCAACCACACCGTGGAGATGACGAACGCGACGAGTATCAGCGGAAACGTGACAAACATGTAGAGCAGCGCCCGCCAGCCCGTACGGTCGGTGGTCATCGCTCCCAGCGAGCGCCAGAAGCCTCTGGGCCGGACGAAGGCCGGCGGTTCAGCGACGGGGGAACCTAGGAGGGAGGCGTCCAGACTACGGTACAAGGTACCCCAGCCCCGCGCGCCGAGCACCAGTCCGCCGAGGACGAACAGGCCGACGACGGTCACCAACAGGCTGGCGCCGAGCGAGACGGCCAGTGTGGTGTAGGTGAAGGCGAAGGGGCACAGGAGCAGTTGCGCCCAGAGGTAGCCGTACTCCCGCCAGACGGCGGCCGACCAGGGGAGGGCTCGTCCGCGGAGTGAGGGTTCAGTAATGTTCATGATGTGTACTCTGCCAGGGCTGGCGGGCGGGAACCATGGTGCTTTCCCCACACCGGGGTAGGGAAAACCCCCGCGTTGTCAGCCCGCCGCCCGGCCGAGCGTCGCCTCGATCTTGGCGAACACCGGGGGCGCGAGCGGTCCCGCGGCCAGTGTCCCGAGGTTTTCCGCCAGTTGGGCCTGGGTCTTGAAGCCGGGCAGGGGTACGGCGAAGTCCGACCGCGCGAGGATCCAGCCGAGGGCGCCCTGGGCGAGGGTCCGGCCGTCGGCGGTAAGCAGGGCCCGCACGGACTCCAGGCGTTGCCAATAATCGGGGGAGGGCACGCCGTCGGTGAACCACTTGAGCCACTCGGGCTGGCGGCCGCGGATGTCGTCGGCGCTGATCGGGTTGGCCGCCGAGTACCGGCCGCCGAGGAGACCCATGGCGAGGGGGGAGCGGCAGAGCGCGCCGAGCCCGGTCTCCGCGCAGGCCGCCAGGGCCGGGGCGTTGTCATCGAAGACGTTGAGCTGGATCTGGGCCGAGGTGCAGTGGTCGCCCGTCGCGAAGCGCCGGATCTGGTCGGGATCGTCGTTGCTGACCCCGTACCACCGGATTAACCCGGCGCTGACCAGGTCCTCGAACACCGCGATCAGGTCGTCGACCTGGGGAGCGGTGAGCGGGAAGGTGTGGAGCTGGTAGACGTCAATGACATCGCGGCCGAGGCGCGAGAGCGACGCCCGGACCGCGCCGTGGATGTACGCGGGCGTCAGGTTCGCCCCGAGGGCGACCTGGGCCGCCTCGTCAAAGGAGTTGCCGACCTTCGTGGCGACGCGGATGTCGGGATAGTCCCGCAGGACGGGGGCGAGGGAACGTTCGGAGTGGCCGAGGCCGTAGATGTCAGCGGTGTCGATGAACGTTGCCCCAGCCTCGGCGGCCCAGTAAAGCGCTCGCTGGGCCTCGGCGTCGTCAATCCCGGCGTACCCGTTCGGCAGCCCGCCCGTTGTACCACCCAGCGCCCAGGCGCCAATCGAAACGGCCGTCACCTCGAGGCCGGAGCGGCCGAGGGTACGAGTTGGAAATGCCATGGTGGACCTCCTTGAAAACACCAGCATATCGAAGGTAGCACGTAACTTTCGCACCAATGTGACACGAAACAGCGCCACGTCTTGTGGTACCTAATCGGTATCGTCAGGATAGAACTACGACATGAAGCGGGAGCACCGTCGTCCCGACTGAGCGGAAGGAACGTGACAATGAAGCAACGACGTATTACTGGCCTGACGCTGTTGGCAGCGGTGGCCCTCGGAGTGACAATGGTTGGACCAAGCCTGGCCACGGTGGGGGCAGCTGCGGGGACGGCGATCTGGGACCTGACTTTTGACGATGCGACCACGGGGGTCTGGGTGCCGAATGGCAATCCAGTCTTGTCCTACGTGGCCGATCCGGCTGACGCGACCAATCAGGTGTTGCAGGTGGGGGACCGGGCCAACTCGTGGGACGGGATTTCGTCGCCGACGGGGGTGTTGCAGCCGGGTGCGACCTACGACGTTTCGATGAATGTACGGCTGGCGGCGGGGACGACTGGTCCGGCGAACATCCACTGGGTGCTGAACAATGACGGCGCGGCGAACCAGTACGCGTGGGTGACGGCGTCGGCGTCGTCGGCGGTGACGGACGCGGCCTGGACAGCCCTCGAGGCGTCGTTCACGGTGCCCGCTGATGCGACAGCGGCGGGAACGAAGATCTACATCGGGGCCGAGGACATCACCGGTGTGACGTCGTACACCTTCCTGGTCGATGACCTCGTCGTGACCCAGACTGGCGGGGGGACCCCCCCGCCGCCGCCTCCCGCCGAGGGTTCGATCACGACGGGCTTTGAGGACGGGCTGGGGAGTTGGTACGGCCGCTCGGGCAGCAACGCTGGCGCCCCGACGGTCGCGGCCACCACAGACTACGCGGCGGCCGGCCAGCAGTCGGCCTGCGTGACGAACCGGCTGTCCGAGGGTGACGGCCTGGCGGTCGACCCCAGCGGGATCCTGACGGAGGGCGCCACGTACTCGATCACCGCCGACCTGCGCTTCGTGCCGGACGGTACGGCGACTGCTGGCGCGATCTGGTTGTCGTACTACGACGGCGTGAGCTACGGACAACTGAACCAGACCTGGACAACGGTCTCGAACTCCGGCTTCACCGCGGTGTCCGCCTCGATCACCATCCCGGCGAACACGCAGTTCATCTACTTCGAGACGCCGTACCAAAAGGGCGACCTGGCGGGCTTCTGCGTGGACAACGTCGTGATCGCTCCCCCGGAAGGCACACCCGACCTGACGCTCACGCCGCTCAAGGACACCGTCGGCTTCCCGCTCGGCGCGGCGGTCGGCGGGCCCCAGATCCAGGGCCAGAAGGCCGATCTGCTGCTGCACCACTTCAACCAGGTGACGTCGGAGAACGCGATGAAGGTCGTGTCATGGTACGACGCGAGCGGCAACTTCATTGGTGCGAACAACACGCTGGCGATGGCGACCATGCAGTTCGCCCGGGCGGGCGGCCTGCGGGTGTACGGCCATAACCTGGCCTGGTTCGAGAACACCCCGGGCCAGGGCAACGACAAGGGTATGCCGGCCTGGTGGTTCAACGTGTCGCCGACGGACTCGACCCCGCTCACCAACTCGCCGGCCGACCAGGCCATCTTGCGTGGGCGCCTGGAGGACCACATCAAGAACGTGGCCAAGACGCTCGCCGACGAGTTCGGGCTGTTCGGTTCGTCGACCAACCCGTTGGTGGCGTTCGACGCTGTCAACGAGCCGATTGCCGAAGCGGCGGGCGTTAATGCGTACGACCTGCGCGAGAGCCAGTGGTACAAGATCCTTGGCCCCGATTGGGTGGAACTACCGTTCATTTACGCGGAGAAGTACTTCAATACGTCGCCTGCCGGGGGTGGCTACGCCGACCCCAGCGCCGACCGGCCTGTCAAGCTGTTCCTCAACGACTTCAACTTCGAGCTCGACTCGTCGCGGACCCAGCGGACAATCAACGTGGTCAACCGCCTCGTGGCCGACGGTGTCCCGGTTGATGGTATCGGCGACCAGTCGCACCTCGCACCGGGCGGAGCGACCTCGGCCGCCCGCGTCCGGGCCGAGATGGATAAGCTCGCCCAGGTGAAGGACAAGTGGGGCAACCCGATCCAGGTGGCCATCACCGAGCTGGACGAGGCTATCTGCCAGAGCGCGCCGTGCAACCCGACCGAGGCGCAGTTGACCAACCAGGGCTGGGAATACCGGAACCTGATGAACGAGTTCCGCGATTTCAACGCGGTGAACCCTGGGCAACTGTTCTCGGTGACGCTGTGGGGCCTCGACGATTCGACCTGGTGGCGCTACTCGTCCCAGGGCCCGGCGATGCCGTTCGACGGCAACCTGCAAGCGCGGGTCTCGCCGCTGGCGGACGGTACGGCGTGGCAGGCGGGTGATCCCGGTTCGACGTGGGTCTACTGCGGCATGATCGGCGCTGACCACTGCACTCTGCCGGGACGGCAGATGACGGCTAACGTGTTCGGCACGGACGCCACCACGGGCGACATCTCGGCCACGCCCGCCGGGGTCGGGTCCGCCGAGTGGTCGAAGTTGCCGTCCGTCCAGATCGGTTCGGGAGCGGCGTCCTTCCTCGCGCGCTGGGCACCTGACGCGCTCACGGTCTACGTCGCGGTGACCGATCCGACGGTCGACGCGACCGACGCGGTGACGTTGGCGCTGGCGGGCGGGACGTACGTCGTCAACCGTGACGGTACGGTGACCGGCGGCATCCCGGCGGCGGTCGTACCCACGGCCACCGGGTACGCGCTCGTGGCCACCCTGCCGCTCACCGACGCCCAGGCCGGCGACAAGGTGATGATGGATGTGTCGGTCAACACCACCGGCAGCCCGGACGGGTGGAACTCACCGGGCTCGCTCGGCACGCTCACGCTGTGGGAGCCCCTGAGCTTCGTGGCTGTGCCAGCGGCGACCGGCCCCGTGTCGGTGGGCACTTGTGACACAGTCGACCCGGTGTGGTCGTCCGCGGCGACGGTCACCACGGGCAAGGTCGACCCGCTCAACACCAAGCCGGGTGTCGATCCCTCGGAGGCCCAAGTCAAGTTGCTGTGGGCGGACGACACGCTGTACGTGCTGGCCGACGTCACCGACCCGGTGATCGACACCTCGTCGTCCATGGGTTACCAGGACGACTCGCTGGAGATCTTCCTCGACCGTGGCAATACCCGCAGTGGTGGGTACGTGGACGGTACGACCCAGATGCGCATCGGCGCCGACGGCTTCGTGGATCCCGGCTCGGGCGACCCGGCTTGGCTGCAGGCGAGTGTGTGCCTGACGCCGACCGGTTTCCGGGTCGTCGCGGCCGTGGACCTCGCCGGTTACGGCGGGGCGGGTACCTTCCAGGGCGTGGACTTCCAGGTCAACGACGCCCAGGGCGGGGCGCGGGTCGGGGCCACGAACTGGGCGGACCAGACGGGCAACGGCTGGCAGTCCAACCTCCACTGGGGCGTGGCGGAACTCATGGCCGCGGAGGCCCCGCTGCCGACGGTGGGGCCGGACGTGCGTCCGCGCGGGGATACCGGTGGCAGCGTCGTCCTGCCGAAGTCGGGTATCAGCATGGGCGGGGCTCTGGCCCTCGCTCTCGTTCTCGCGGGGGCGTTCTGCGTCGCCATGGGTCTGCGGTACTTCCGCAAGATCCGCTAGTTAACGACCCTGACATGGGGTGTGGGTCTCGTTCACCATGAGCGGGACCCACACCCCTATCAGCGGTTTGCGGCGTTATCCGTACAACTGGCTGTGGGTACCGACGGACTGGAGGACGGCAACAAACTCATTGTCTTGCTGTAACAATTCGAAGTGGATTCGTAAATCGCCACCCGCTGAAATGGAGTAGGTGCCAGCAAACTCTCCTTTTAGCTCGTGTAGGCGTAGTGAGGGGGCATTGATGTCGCTCAGCGCCAGTCGCATGGTCTCGCGCACTTTGAGTTGCTTGGCCGGGGAAAGGGCGGTGAGGTGCTTGAGGTAGCGCTTAGTCAGGTGGAAGCTGTCGATTCTCACCCGCGTACCTTTGCCACGTTGTCGAAAAACTCATCAAGATTGTCGGCGGTGATGGTGGCGTAGTCGCCGTTTGCCTCGTCGTCGCGGGCGGCCGCGATGTCTTCCCGCAGTCGTTCGGATGGTACGAAAGAGTCATCGTCAATGATGATCGGGTAGCCATTGATGAAGCGGCGCAGATCGTTCTCCACCAGCGTGGCCAGTGACACGCCCAAGCGCTGGGCACGGCGGCGGGCAGCGTCTTTGATGTCAGAGTCAAGCCGGATCGTGAGAGTGGTTGTGCTAGCCATGTATCAAATGTAACACAAAGTGAGTGCCTAGGGAACCACTGATTTACCATGCGCCGCCATCCGAACGCCAGGACGGGCGATCTCCGACTACCATATGTTGCGGTGGACGTCCAGTCCACGTACAACATATGGTAGTCGGATCTCATCCCGCCTGACGCCCGGCTGACGACACAGCGTAAATCAGTGCTTCCCTAGATAAGGTCGTGGGTGACGGCGCGGATCCCGGCAAATCCTGTTGGCTTGGTCTAGCCTGAAGGGTATTGTCGGGGTGAGGTTGTGCGACGAGAGTCGCTGGTCACGAGGAGGTACGGATGCCTGCGGTCGTACTCGGTTTGTACGCGCTGGTCGGGGTGGTCCACGAAATGGCGGCGCTGCGGTTCTGGGGTGTCGTGCGCAAGATCACCAAGGCGGCGCTCATGCCCGTACTGGTCGTCTACTACGCGCTCACCGCCGAACCCGTGCTCGTCGTCGCGGTCATCGCCATCGCCGCGTCGTGGATCGGCGATCTCTGCCTCATCCGCAAGGAGGAACCGACGTTCTTTCGGCTCGGTATGGTCGCGTTCCTGCTCAGCCACGTGTTCT
>JAIRVA010000041.1 GCA_031254155.1 Propionibacteriaceae bacterium | reverse complement strand
TACCCCAGCGGTGGTAGGGGATGAGCCTGGCGGTCCCGGGTTCGCCGGTCTCGGAACCAGGCTCGCCGTACGGCCAGGCGCGATCCTCGTCCCGGCGGTACGTGACCGCGATCCGGGCGCCGTCACCCTCCGCGACCGGGGGTACCGCGACATTCACCGTGACACCGGCGGGGCCGGTCCCCGCCGG
The DNA here is from genome assembly GCA_031254155.1 of Propionibacteriaceae bacterium. Taxonomy (GTDB): domain Bacteria; phylum Actinomycetota; class Actinomycetes; order Propionibacteriales; family Propionibacteriaceae; genus WQYJ01. Next base: position 9,285 of record JAIRVA010000041.1, on the reverse strand, counting down.
CAGGTCGGTGGATTCCAGGCACAAGACGAGCGGCCCGCGTTCGACGGCCACGCAGCCGCGGACGGCGTCGATGCGCGGGTCGGGGTGGGTCCACCGGGGGGTGAGGCCGATCTCCAACGCCACGGTGTCACCCGGCGCGAAAACACGGGTCGTGACGGCCAGGTCGCCCTGGCGGGTGAGACCTTCCAGCGTCACGTCGGCCCAGGCGGGAATCCGGAGTGCGAGGGTCCAGGGGAGCGTGTCGGTCTCCAGGATGGTGACGTTCACGCGCCCTTGGTACGGGTAGCTGGTCGTCACGCGGAGCCGTACCCGCTGGCCGCTCGCCAGTTCGGCGGTGATCTCCGAGTCGGCGTACTGGTGGATCCGGATCCCCTCGCCGTCGACGCTCGCGACGTAGGCCGCCAGCGAAGCGACGGTCCGGGCGACGTTGTGCGGGCAGCAGGCCACGGTGAACCACGGTGCCCGGATGCCGGTTTCCGCCCGCGGGGAGGGTGTGGCCGGGTCGGCCGCGTGACCCGGATAACGGACCTGGAGCGGGTTGGCGTAGAAGAAGGTGTCCCCGGCCTCGGAGGGGGAGCAGGCGATGGCGTTGTAGAGGGTACGTTCGATTGTGTCGGCGTACCTCTCCTCGCCGGTCGCGAGGAGCAGGCGCCAGGCGACCATGACCGAGGCGATGGCGGCGCAGGTCTCGCAGTACGCCCGGTCGGGCGGGAGTTCGAAGTCGTCGCCGAAGGCCTCGCCGGTGTGGCGCGAGCCCATGCCGCCGGTGATGTACGTCCGGCGTGCGAGGGTCCGGTCATACTGGCGCTTGACCGCCGCGAACAACTCGTCGTCGCCCAGCTCGTCGGCCACGTCGAGGGCCCCGGCGGCGAGGTATCCCGCCCGGACGGCGTGCCCGCGGAAGACGGTGGCTTCCCGGATGGGCTGGTCGTCCTGGAAGTAGTCCTGGCCGAGTTCGATCTCACGCAGCAGCCCGTGGCCCCGGCGGTCGAGGAACAACCGGGCCTGCTCGACGTACTGTGGGCGGTGGGCGGCGCGGCCCAGTTCCGCGAGGCCGGCCTCAACCCCGGGATGGCCGCAGATCCCCGCCCGGCCCGCCGGCCCGAAGACCGTACACACGTGGTCGGCCGCCTTGAGTGCGACCGCCACCAACTCGTCGTCGTGCCCGCAGCGCAGGCGGGCGGCGGCGGCCTGGAACAGGTGGCCGTCGCAGTAGAGCTCGTGGCCCCACTCGAGGTCGGTGTAGCGCGCTGGCTGGCCGGGACCGCCCCAGTGGGTGTTGAGGTAGCCGTCGTCCGCCTGCGCCGCCGCGATCAGGGCCACCAGCCGGGCGATCTCCGCCTCCAGGCGGGGCGCGGCCGCGGGGTCACGGGCCGACTCCCACGTCATGGCTTCCAGCAGCTTGTAGGTCTCGGAGTCGGCGAACTCCCGCCCCGCCCGCGGAGCCTCGTCGCCCGCGGCGGTCGCGGCGTAGTTGCCGATCCAGCCGAGCCCGGTCTCCCACTTCAGGGCGTGCGGGATCGTCACCGCGCCGTTGACCCGCTGGCGCCCGGCCCAGAACCCGCCGGTGATCCGGACCTTGTCCAGCCCGAGCGGGTGCAGGGTACCCCGGCGGGGCGCGACCGGGACGGCAGAGGGTGAAGTTATCATCGTTATCCTTTCAGGGCGCCGGACATGAAGCCGCGGACGTAGTGGCGTTGCAGGAGGAGGAACAGGAGGCAGCAGGGCAGGGCGAGGATGACCACCCCGGCCTCGGTGGCGCCGTAGTCGACGACGCCCTGGACCTGGACGCGCAGGTTGGCGATGGCCAGGGGCATCGTCAGCTTGGGGGTGTCGTTGATGAGGATCAGGGGGGCCATGAAGTCGTTCCAAGCGGCCAGGAAGGCGAACAGGCCGACGGTGATGAGGCCCGGTTTGACCCCCGGCAGCAGGACGCGCCACAACGCGCCGAACGTCGAGGCGCCGTCGATCAGGGCGGCCTCGTCCAGCTCGCGGGGCAGCGCCTCGAACGAGATGCGCATCATGAAGGTGGCGAAGGGCAGCTGGAACATCGACAAGACGAGCGCCACCCCGGTCAGCGAGTTCTGCAGGTGGACCGCGTTCAGGATCACGTACAACGGGATCAGCAAGGTGGTGTACGGCACCATCAGGATCGCCAGCGTGGTCATGAACAAGATGTTCTTGCCGGGGAAGGCGAACCGGGCGAAGGCGTAGCCGCCCAGGGTCGAGATCACCAGCGTCAGCGCGACGGCGAGCAGCGACACGTAGGCCGAGTTGCCGAGGTAGCGCCAGATGCCGTCCTGGTAGTGGGCGAGCGTCACGTAGTTGGCGAAACCATAGCCGGTCGCCTGGGCCGTACCCGAGCGGGGCGACACCGAGGCGACGCCCGTCCAGATCAGGGGATAGAGGAAGAGGATCGCGCAGGCGCCGGTGAAGACGTAGAACGGCATCTGGAAGAGGGTGGGTCGTTTCTTCATGACTGCTCGTTCACGTTGAAGGCGCGGAGCTGGACGACGTTGATGGCCACGAGGGCCACCAGGACGATGACGGACAGCGCCCCGGCCACGCCGAGGTCGTTCTGGCCCTGGAAGGCGACGGAATAGATGAGCTGGACGATGGTGATCGTCGAGTTGTCCGGCCCGCCCTTGGTCAAGATGTAGAACTGCTCGAAGGCCAGCAGCGAACCGGTGACGCACATCACCGTAGTGAGGGCCAGGGTCGGGCGCAGCAGCGGCAGCGTCACGTGGAAGAAGGTTTTCCGCTTGTCAGCCCCGTCGATCGCCGCCGCCTCGTACACATCGACGGGGATGCCCTGCAAGCCGACGAGCATCAATAGCATGTAGAAGCCGGCGTACCGCCACACGATCAAGAAGGTGGTCGAGAACAGGGCCGAGTTGGGCGTGCCCAGGAACGACCAGCCGAATTTCTGCATCAACGAGGCGAACGGGCCGGCGATGGGGCTGTACAACACGTAGAACAGCAACGACGCCGACGCCAGGCCGAGCGCGCTGGGCAGGAGGAAGGAGGTGCGCAGGAAACCGCGCCACCGCCCGCTCTCCTGGACGAGCAGGCCGAGCGCGAGCCCGATGGCGAGCAGCAGTACGGTGGCGAGCACGGTGTACTTGAGCGTGAAGACGATCGAGTTCATGAACAGCCGGTGGTCGATCGCCTTGGCGTAGTTGGCGGGGAGGTTGAACCCCTGGTTGCCGGCCAGCAGCGGCCACTTCGAGGCCGACATCGTGAGGACGAGTACGAGGGGGGCGACGAACAGCACCAACACCATCACCAGCGTCGGCGCCGCGTAGACCGCACCCCGCCAGCGGGTCGCGTGGCGCCGGGGGCCAGGTGGTCTGGCAGTTGTCGTACTCATCATTGTCCTTGTCGAAGAGGGTTTGTCACCGGGCCCGCCGCCGGGATGACGGCGGGTGCCGGGGGCTATCAGTGGAACGGGTTCACTGTTGCAGGATCGCCGTGATTTCCTCGTTGTCGGCGTCAACGGTGTTCGTGTTGTTCAGGACGGCGTTGCGGATCATCGTCACCCAGGGGCTGCCGACGGCGTTGTACGCCTGCTGGAAGTTGACCGAGTAGGGGGTGTCACCCTTGCCCGCCACCTCGTTGATCGTCACCAGGCGGGGGTCCGCCGCAGCGTACTTGTTGTTCGCCAGGTCGGAGCGTGACACGACATCGTTGTCCTTGGCGAGGACCTCGACCTGGGCGGCGTCCGACATCATCCAGGCGAGGAAGTTCCAGGCCTGGCCGGCCTTGGTGGAATCCTTCGAGATGCCGATGCCGTCGCCGCCCACGAAAGTGGAGACGCCGCCGTCGACGCCCGGGATGCCGGCCACGCCGAAGTCGAAACCGCTGGTGGACGACAGCAGGGTCGCCGGGTAGAACATCAGGCCGACCTTGCCCTCGGTGAAGCCCGCCGTCCAGGTCGCGCCCGCCTCATCCTGCGACGACGGCAGGACCGCGCCGGCGGACCACATGTCCTGCCAGGCGGCGTAGACGCTCTTAGCGGTGTCGGAGTTGAGCAGCGACTCCGTCCCGGCGTCGTTCATCACTTGCTTGCCGGAGGCCCAGATGGACGGGAACCAGGTGAACACCAGGCAGCCGCCGCAGTTCAGACCGGTCGCGGTCCCGTACACGCCGGGCTTGCCCAGCCCCTGGACGGCCTTGGCGTCCGCGACGTACTCGGCCATCGTGGCCGGGGCCTTGTCCGGGTCGAGCCCGGCGGCCTTGAATAGGTCTTTGTTCCAGAACAGCATCGACAGGTCGAGGACGAAGGGCAAGACGTACTCCTTGCCGTCCATTGTGCCCGCCGACAGGTGGCCCTGGTTGATGGTGGCCTTGTACGACAAAGAGTCGATGTTGGCCGTGATGTCCTGGAACAGGCCCTGGCTGACCCAGTTCGGCACGTAGACGATGTCGGCGGCGAACAGGTCGGGGAGACTCTTGGTACCGGCCGCGGCGCCGACCTTGGCCACGTAGTCGTCGTTGGGGACCACGGTCAGTTTGACCTGGTTCTTGTGGCTGGCGTTGTAGGCGGCCACCAGCAGGTTGGCCTGCTTTTCGAGTGGCGCGCGCGTCCACAGCGTCAGGGTTGTACCGTCGTCCGTACCGTCGGCGCTGATGGCCGCGGTACCGGTGTTGCCGCCCGCCGGGTTCCCGCCGCTGCACGCGACGAGGCTGAAGGCGACAGCGGTGACGGCGAGAGCCGCGAGGGGCCGTCGCCAGAGGTGAGTGTGATGAATCCGCATTCGGACCCCTTCCTTGACATGAAACTCCACCGTGGAGCCTCCGGGCGGCTTCTGTCGCCGTGAGCGAAAGTTACCAAAACCCTTTTCGATAAACTACACACGTAATTGCGAAAGGTCAAGACGAGACGGCGTGTTGGTGCCAAGAAGATCACGGTACGATAAAGGTCACCCCGATTCGCAGGAGGGACGACTCCCTGATGAAACAGCCCGGCTCGTACCCGTCAACACTGTCCGACGTGGCCAAGCGCGCCCACGTGTCGCTGGCGACGGCGTCAAAAGCCCTCAACGGGCGCGACGACGTGGCGGAGGCCACGCGGGCGCGGGTGCTGGCCGTCGCCGACGAAATCGGTTTCGTCCCCAACGCGCTGGCGCGCAGCCTGCTGGCCGGGCGCAGCGGAACCGTGGGGCTGATGACCTCCGACCTGGTCGGCCGGTTCGTCCTGCCCATCCTGATGGGGGCCGAGGACGCCTTCGGCGCCGGACAGGTGAACGTCTTCCTGTGCGACGCGCGCGGCGACGCCATCCGCGAGCAGCACCACCTGCGCGCCCTGCTCAACCGGCGGGTGGACGGCATCATCGTCGTGGGGCGGCAGACGGATCCCCGGCCGTCGCTCGGCGGCGGGCTCCCCGTCCCCGTCGTCTACGCGTACGCGCCGTCGGACGACCCGGCCGATGTCTCGCTCACCCCCGACAACGTGGCCGGCGGACGTCTGGCCATCAACCATCTCCTGGCTTGCGGGCGGACCAAGATCGGCCTCATCAACGGCGACCCGGCGTACGCGGCCGCCCACGACCGCACCACGGGCGCGCTGGAAGCGTTGGCGGCGGCCGGGCTGCCCCTCGTCGGCCAGCCGCTGTACTCGGAGTGGACCGAGCACTGGGGACGTGATGCCGCCGCGGTCCTGCTCGCGAACCATCCCGAGATCGACGCCATCATGTGCGGTTCCGACCAGCTCGCCCGCGGCGTGCTCGACACCGCCCGCGACCTCGGCCGGCGCGTGCCGGAGGACATCGCCGTCATCGGCTACGACAACTGGGACGTGCTCACCACCAACTCGCGTCCCGAACTCACGAGCATCGACCCCAACCTCCAGGAGTTGGGCCGCGAGGCCGCCCGCCGGGTCTTCCAGGCGATTGACGACGCCGGGGCCCGGCGTTCCGGCACCACGTACCTCCCCGTCCGCCTCATGATCCGGGGTTCGACGGTGCCCCGCCGCTAGTCTTCGAGCCGCAGGGTCAGCCAGGTGGTGGTGATCCGCCGCAGGTCCTCGCGCGAGTTGACGCCGGTCTTGCGGTAGATGGCCTGCAGGTGGGCCTCGACGGTCCGCGACGTGATCCCGGCCCGGCGCGACACCTCGGCGGAGGAGAGGCCGAGCGAAACGAAGTGGGCCACCTGGGTTTCCCGGGAGGTGAGGTCGACCGCGTCGGCCAGGCGGTCGAACAGGCCCTGGCCGCCGCCGGCGATGGCGAGCGACTCCGCCCAGGCCGCGTCGGCGCGTTCCACCCAGCCGGCGAGGTCACCCTCGCGGCGGAGCAGGAGCGCCCAGGTCACGGAGGACCGGGTCGCATCGAGCGGTCCGCAGGCGGCGCGCAGCTCGTCCACCGTCGCGGCGAAGCGGCCGAGGTCACCGGTGGCCACCGCCTCAACGTACCTCGTCAGGGCCCGCATCACCCGGCTCTGCGAGCGCTGGCCCTGCTCGATCACCCGGTGGGCGCGGGTGCCGTCCCAGCTCAGGGACATGACCGAGACGGCGAGGAAGACGGCCGCCGTCACGAAACCACGGTCGAGCAGATCGTCGATGTCGTCCCATAGCTGGTCGGTGGTGGCCGTCGGGTGGCGCAGGAGCCGGTGCTGGGCGAGCATGCTCGGCCCGCGGCCCTCGCCCAGGGAGCGGGCTTGCAGAATGAGGGCGTGCGCGTCGTCCGCGCGGCCCTGCCAGTCGGCCACGAAGGCGCCGAGCATGAACAGGCCGATCCGGTAGGTGCTCTGGAAGACGTTGGTGTCACCCATGCCGTAGAGGATTTCGACGATGGCGACGATCTCGTCGAAGCGGCCGAGCATGCACATGCCGAGGGCCGCGGCGTAGGCGTGGCCCGAGATGGAGTACGCGTCGAGGGTGGCGATGGAGTCCCATAGCTGCTTGACTGCCAGGTTGACGCCGGCCTCGATATCGTCACCGAGAACGAGCGCCATCGACTCGAGGATGCGTTTGAGCGTGGCCGGCCGCTGGTGCTGCGGCTCGAACACGGCCAGGAGGGCGAGCGCGTCCGCGATCTGGCCTTCCGCGACGGCCGCTTCCGCCCGGGCGATGACCAGCATCTCGCAGTTCTGGAGACCGGCGGCCGGCAGTTCGAAGAGCTCCGGCGGTGGTACGCGGTCGCACAACAGGCGGAGGTGGGCCTCGTGCCCGCGTACCTGCAGCGTCGTCTCGGGGTGCGCCAAGCGGTGCCGGTCCAGGTCGGCCAGGGCGCCCGGCAGGTCCTTTTGGCACCCGGCCTTGAAGTCGGCGGCCAGGGCGGCCAGCTCGGTGAGGGAGTCCACGTCGTCATCAGGGATGGGCGTGTCCAAGACGGTGAGGATGCGCGGATCATCGGGGGCCCCGTAGAGGAGGGTCATGACGAGCGGTACGGCGGTCAAACCGCTGGGGGCCGCCTTCCACTCCGCCCAGTACTGGGCCGTACTGGTCTGCCAGTGGGCGCGGAAATTCTGGGCGATCGTCGCCGCCTCGGAACCGGTCAGCCGGGCGGGCCACCGGCCCAGATCGATGGATGACATCGCCAGATGGTGGCGGCTCGGCGGGACGCCTTCACCTTGGCGCAACAACTCGGCGAGCGCGGCGGGGTAGACCTGGACGCCGCCGTCCGGCGACACCCGGTCGAAGCGGAGCAGCCCGCGCGCGGCGAGCTGGTGGCAGCGATCCGTCGCCAGGGCGTCCTCTTGGTGGCCCTCCGTACTGGCGAACCGGACGAGCCACTCGAGATCCGCCGCCTCCAGACCCCGGAGAAAAGGTGCCAGGCTGAACTGGAGCGCCGGATCCCACAAGTCGGTGGTGGACACCCACAGACCGTCCCGCTTGACCAGCGCCCCGCTCCGACGGCCCAACCGGATGATCGCCTGGATCAAGCCGGGCAACCCGCCAGACAGCGTCGCGATCCGGGCCACGGTGTCGGTGTCCGTACCGCCGTCGAGGAGGCTCGCGATGAACTGGGCGACGTCCTCGAACGACAAGCCCGCGAGGGTGACCGTCTCGCCCGGCTGGGCCGCGGTGACCAGTTCGGTGACGAGGCCGGAATGGGGGAACCGGAAATCCGCCACCAGGAGGACCGGGGTCGATTGCTTGACCAGACGGTCATAGACCAGGCCGGCCGAGGCCGGGTCCAGGTCGTCCGCGTCCTCCACGATGAGCACACCCGCCGGCGGCAGCAGGGTCTCGAACGCGTGCGCCGCCTGGGGCAGAGTCGAGGCGGTCGCGAGGGCCGGCCGCGACTCGGCCGCGGAGTCGACCAGGGTGAGGGCCGCCAGCGGGCGGTCAGACAGCAGCGGGTTGCCGCGGAGCACCGTGACGCTCGCCCGGCGGGCGTTGAGCTCGCCGGCCACGAGGCGGACCAGATGGGACCGGCCCGAGCCGGGCAGCCCGGTCAGGAGGACGCTCTGCCCGCTCGTGAGATCCTCCACGATCCGGCTTTGCAGCCGACGGGTGAAGGCGAGTTCTGGGGACGGTGCCATGCCCCTATCCTAGTGTGTGATAGCGAAATGGTACGGAAGTTGGCGGCCGGTGCCACCAGTCTTCAGAGCTCGTGGTACCAAAAACGCGGGGCTAACCCACGGGAACCCGCGACGAGGCTGGAAATCTCGTCTTTGTCACGCGGTTGGCGCCGGGACCCACCACCCGAGGGGGTACGACCTGTAATCACTATGATCGGGGAAACACCTACGGGCGGGGGGAGACCGCCCGGGTGGATGGGTTCCCGGCGCCACCGTGGGGCTACTCCGGGCCGCCGGGGGCGAACACAGCAAACAGTTTCGTACTATCGTTGCATCCGTGACCACATTGAGTGTGTTGGGCTGGATCGCCGGCTCGGGCATCGTCCAGGGGATCATCATCGGCGCTTTCCTGGCCTTTCTGACGACGACCGTGGTGTTGGGCGCCGTGACGCGGCGCCTCACGACGACCGTGAACGGCTGGCGGGCGGTCCCCGCGTGCGGCCAGCCGGGCAACGGACTGTTCGTGCGGGCGGCGTGCGCGAAAGCGCTGCCGGTTGTCAACGTGTTCGAGGAAGCGGCGTACTGGACGACCACGCGGGACGGTTCGGGCCAGACCCTCGACGGGGGGCGGGCCTACGTCATGCGGTTCCCCGCCGGAGCCTTGCCCCCGGCCGACGCGTTCTGGTCGCTCACGATCACCGACGTCGTCGGGTACATGGTTGCGGGCCCGCTCAACCGCTCCAGCTTCGACGACCGCTCCGATTTGGCCCGCAACCCCGACGGGGCGGTTGACATCTTTTTCTCACGGCAGGCCCCGCCGGG
>JAIRVA010000004.1 GCA_031254155.1 Propionibacteriaceae bacterium | reverse complement strand
GCCTTCTTGGGGCGAGAACGTGATCTGCCGGGCCACGCCGAGATCTTGGCCGTCGTACTCGGCGCGGACGACGTACGTCCCCGGCGTCGTCGACGTCAGGGTCGCCGTGAACTCCAACCGGGCCGGCGAGGTGAAGTCCGACACCAGCACGGCGTCGGTCGGCTGGCCGTCCACCGTGTCAACGATGAATTTCAGCTTGGCCGGATCATTCAGCGACTCGTCGCACGGAGTCTTGGTCGTCCCCCACACCGTGATTGCCGACTCGCCGTCCGCGACCGCGGCCACCGGGTTGACCGTGAACTGCTTGTTGACGTCGACCATGCACCCGGGAAGAGCGAAGTACAGTGCGACGGTCGAGCCAGACAGCTCCAGCCCACCGACGGTCGCCTTGACATAAACCGGCCCGTCCGTCTGGTTGGTCACCTGGATCGTACACTGGCCGGCCGGATCCGTCGTGCACGCGGGATCAAGTTCGACACCTTCCGCCGCCGACGAGAACTGGACCTCGACCCCGGGGATCGGCGCTCCGGCGGTGTTCACGACCGTGGCCTGGAGCGTCACCGCGGTGCCAGTCTGGATGACCCGCGGACCCTGGGCCTTGACCGTCGACGCTTTCTGGTCGAAGCCCTCGGGCGGGGGGGCGTACATGAAGAAGCTCGCCGACGGATCCGTCCCCGTCGGAAGACTGAGCGGTACGCCGTCGTACGCCAGCTGAACCGTGAAGTCAGCCGGCACGTCGGCCGAGAGCGGGATCATGTACTGGGTCCCTGTCGTACGGAACGCCGCGCCCGGAAGGACGCTCACCGACGAAGGCACCACCGTCAACAGACTCGGGTCAATGCTCGCCAGCCCGCACGCTGGCTGGGCGTTCAGTACCACGACAATTTCACTGCCCGTCGGCGCCGACGCGGGGGTGATCGTCATTGAGGTGATGGTCACCGGCTCGATGCAGGTCGTCCCGGTAAAGTCCACCACCAGGCCCGAACCGGAGATCTGGGCGTCCCCGATCATCGCCGTCACGGTCACCGAGCCCGCCGCCGTCGCCGTCAGGTTCACCGTACAACTCCCGCTGTCGTCGGTCATACAGGCCGCCCGGTCGAACGCCGCCGGGCCGGTGGCCACGAACGTGATCTCGACGCCCGCGCGCGCCGTCCCGTCCTGGGCCTTGGCCATCGCGGTCACCGCGAGCGGTACGCCGACCTCGCCCGTCGCCGGGGCCGACACCGCAGACTCGGTGGGATCGGGTCCGGGCTCCTGGGTGGTCATGGTCACCTGGACGGCGGTCCCGATCTGGGTCCCGTTGAACGTTGCCGTCACGTCGTACGTCCCCGCCACCCCGCTGAGCTTGGCGGTGTAGATCCCGCCCACCATGGCCACTTCCGCCAGGGTCAGCCCGGCCGGGTCGCTCGTCAGGGTGACCTGCGCCGGGTCGTTCACCGGCGGGTGGCAGGCACTGCGCAGGTCGACCGTCGCGACCGGACGTACGACGAGGTCGGCCGACGACGAGGTCACGCCCGTCGTCGGGGTGATCGTGAACGCCGGCGTCAGGGTCTCGACACACGGCGGCTGGGTGAACGTCACCAACTGGGGTGCCCCGAACGCAACCCCGTCGTACAGCGCCTGGACGCTGTAGCCCGCACCGGGGAAGGTCGAAGTCAGCGTCGCCGTCGCCCGGTCACCGGCGAGAACCGGCGTAGTCGCGTCCACGCCCGTCGGCGTGATCGCGAGGCTGATCAGGGACTCGTCGACCGGCTCACAGGTTGACCAGCCGGTGATCGTTGCGGTGACCGAATCCGTCCCGTTCGCCACCGCGGTCGCGGCGCTGAGAGCTAATTGTGGGTTGCCGGGGTCGCGGCAGACCACGGGCGTGAAGTCAACGGTTGTCGTACCCGACCCCGCGACCTCCTGGCCACCGATGCGCGCCTCCACCGACACGCGTTCCACCTTGTCATCCGTGATGGTCACCTGGCAACGGCCATCGACACCCGACACGCACGACGCCGCCGGCGCAAAGCTCGCCGACGTATCCGGCGCGGCGAAGGCGACGGTCACCCCGGACATCGGCTGGCCGTCGTCGCCCTTGACCATGGCCGTCACCGTCACCGCGGTACCGATCTCGGCCGAGGCCTGGTCAACCGTGATCGATGACTCCGTGAGGTCGGGTTTCGGTGGCGGGGTCGTGAAGGTGACCGTCTGGGGCGAGCCCTGGACCGTCTGGCCCTCGACCGCGCCTGTGACGCGTACGCTGCCGGGCTGGGTCGCCTTCAGCGTCACCTGACAGGTCCCCTGGCCGTCCGTCACGCACGTCGCCGGGGTGAGCTGGGCGCCGGTCGCCGTGAAGGTGGCCGTCACACCCGCCGCCGCCTGGTCGTCGACCGTCCGGACGGACATGGTGACGGTCACCATCTCGCCGGTCATCGCTTCCGTCGTTGAAATCGACATGGTCGGACGAAGGACGAGCGGGGTGAAGGTGATCGCCACCGGTTCACCAACCGTGACCGGGCCCGACTCGCCCGGCGCCTGTGCCCTGACCGTGACCGTCTCGGCCACCTGGTCGGTGACCGTCGTGGTCACGACGCCGTTCGCATCGGTGTTCTTCGTTGTCGGAGCGACGGTCGCGTGGCCGTCAACGGAGAACGTCACCGGCATGTTGGCGTACGGCGTCCCCGCCGCGTCGACCAGCGTCAGCGTGACCGTCGAGGGCTTGCCGACCATGAGCGATTGCGGGCTGGCCTCGAGCTTCGGCCCGTTGATGAAGGAGTACTTGACGCCGTCGACAACCGGACTGCCGTCGTACTTGAGGGCGACGGTGTAGTTCCCCACCGTGGTGGAGTTGAGGGTCGCCGTGTACGTGCCGTCGCCCCGCGGCGTCACTTCGGACACCGTCACGTCGGCCGAGGACGGTACGAGCTGGATCTTCGTCGGGTCGGCGCCCACGATGCCCTGGCCCGCCGCGTCCAGGAGTTTGACCGTCGCGGTGACCGGCAAACCGACGATCTGCGAGGAGTAGTTGACCCCGAACGTGAAACTCGTGGGGGCCGGCACACAGCCCGACGCCAGCGTGAACTGGATGCTGACCGGCGAGTTCGGCAAGTTGGCGGCCTGGCCGTCGATAGCCGCGCCCACCTTGACCGCGGTCGTGGACTGCTGGCTCGGGGTGGTCACCCGGATGGTCGCTGTGCCGTCGGCGCCGGTGGTGGCCTGGACCAGACTGGGGTTGGTGACGCCGACCGTGAACGTGAGCGGCACGTTCGGCACCGGATAGTTGTCGGCGGAGCGGACGGTCGCGGTCACGACGCCCTCGCCGAACGTACCGTCGCAGGGCTGGACTACCGTCTGCGCGACCGGCGTCAGCGCCGACTGGGCATTGGCGGGTTGCAGCGCGGCGAAGGCGATCGTCTGCGGGTCCGCCTTGTACTGGTGCCACGCCGCTTCGACCCGGAAGTCGCCGGGGGTGGTCGAGGTGAGGGTGAAGGTGTACGTACCGTCACCCCGGTCGGTGATCTCGCTCTTCTTGACCGGGGCGATCGTCGTCGTACCGTCCGTGTAGACGTTGACCGCGATGCTGGGGTCACCCGGCACGGCGGCGCCGAGAGCGGTCTTGACCGTGATGACGCCGGTCACCGCGCTGACGCCGTTGGCATCGACCGGGGTGGCCGGGGTGAGGGCCAGCGCGGCCGTGTAGCACGCCCCCGTCGACTTGACCGTCACCGTCTGCGGCGAACCAACGGGCTGCTGGGCCCCCGAGTCGTCGATCGTGGCCGAGACCTGTCCCGTCCACGGGGTCTCGCTGGCCGTCAGCGTGAGGTCCATCCCCGCCACGCCGTCGCTCCCAGACGTCGCCACCAGGGGCGACCCGGGGCCGGGGTAGGTGAAGGTGACCTTAATCCCGGAGACAGGCTGGTTGTTGGTGTCCCTGACCGTCGCCCGGGCCTGGACGGTCACCGTCTGGCCACAGGTCACGGTCGAATCCAGCGGTGTCACGGTCAGACTGGAGTTAGCGGCGCTCGGCGGCGCGGCGGTGAAGGTGACCGCCTGCGCCGCGAGCAGGTCGTTTTGGTAGGTGCCGCCGATGGTGTAGGTACCGGCGGTCGCCGAGGAGAAGGTCCCGGTGTACGTCCCGTTGCCGTTGTCGGTGATCGCGTTGAACGTCAGAGCGCCCGACAGATCACCAAACTTGACTTTGGTCGGGTCCAGCACCTGGGCGGGTTTGCCCTGGGCATCCTTGAAACTGAGGGTCGCGGTGTACGTCTGGGTACTATCGGCCAGAACGTAGTCCTGCCCGGCAGTCGGCGTGATCGTCATACTCGCTGTGAGCGTTGACGCGCCGCGGTTGCCCGTGGAGGCGGTGGAGTTCTGGACGATCGTGAAGGAGTCGACCGGGGTGGTCGGGTCGCCCACGGTGTACGACTTGACGGTGATCGCCCCCTTCTTCACGTTGACAACGGAATACACGTCATCGGCCGGCGCGAAGGCGGCCTGGGTCGGGGCGGGGATGTACGTGTCGAGCCAACTGTTGACGGTGGCACTTGGGGCCATGATGGCGGCTCCGATAG
>JAIRVA010000343.1 GCA_031254155.1 Propionibacteriaceae bacterium | reverse complement strand
CTATCCATGATAGGATCTCCCCATGAATGAACCCCACGACGCGGCCTGGGAGTTCTGGTTCACCGTTCGCAAGGCCGCCGCCATCCTCGAGCGACAACTCGAAGCGATCATCGCGCGCGAGATTGGCCTCTCCCTCGGCCAGTTCATGATCCTGTCCGTGACCGGCACGGCGCCCGCCGCCCTCACCCAGACCGCCATCGCCCGGGAGCTCGGCCTGACGAAGGGGACGGTCTCCCGGCTCGTCGAGTCCGCGGTGACCGCGGGCTGGCTCAGCGTCACGCCCGACCCGGCCTCGCGGCGGTCGCGCCTCATCGCCCTCACCCCGGCCGGGACCGACCTCGTCCGCCGGGGCGACCGCGCCCTGGTCGCCGCCCCGCTCGGCCTCTACCCTAATGCCAATCCCGAGACCGCCCAGGCCACCGTGGTCATGCTCCAGCAGTTCATCGCGGCCGCCACGGGGGACGCGGGCTGCGGTCTCAGCTGATAACGCGTCGGTTTCGTCGCCCGGTATGTGGTTGCCTCTTTCGTACCGTGGACGGATTGGATAGTGTGTGCGCAGCGCCATGACAACAAGGAGTCTGGATATGAGTGACAACACACCAGCGGGGCTCAGTACTTTCGGCACGGGGAAGGGCCTTTTCCGGCGCCTGCCCATGGAGCAACTGATCGCCCCGGAGGTCACCCCGGGCGGGCTCAGGAAATCGCTCACCCTCTTCCAACTGACGGCCATCGGGATCGGCGGCATCATCGGCGCGGGCATCTTCTCGCTCGCCGGGGTGGTCGCGAAGCAGTACGCTGGCCCCGCCGTCCTCCTGTCGTTCCTGATCGCCGGGGTGGCCAGCGCCGCCGCCGCCTTCTCGTACGCCGAGTTCGCGGGCCTCATCCCGCGGGCCGGGTCGGCGTACACCTACGGCTACGCCGTGCTCGGCGAGATCGTCGGCTGGTTCATCGGCTGGGACCTGCTGCTGGAGTACACCGCGATCGTCGCCGTGGTGGCCATCGGCATCTCCGGCTACTTCAGTTACCTCGTCCAGCAGCTCGGGCTCGACCTGCCGGCCTGGATGCTGGGCGCGCCGGGTACGGGCGCCGGCCACCGCGTCGACCTGTTCGCCGTGATCCTCTGCCTGTTCATCGCCTGGCTCCTGACCCAAGGCATCCGCAACGCCGCCCGTTTCGAGACCTTCGTCGTCATCCTCAAGGTGGCCGTGGTCCTGCTCATCATCGGCGTCGGCGCGTTCCACATCAAGGCGGGCAACTACACACCCTTCATGCCGCACGGCCTGGGCGGGGCGTTCACGGGGGCCGCGACAGTCTTCTTCGCCGTGTTCGGCTACGACGCGATGAGTACGGCGGCCGAGGAGTCGAAGGAATCGCAGAAGCACATGCCGAAGGCGATCCTGCTCTCGCTGGCCATCGCCATGGTGTTGTACGTCCTGGCGTGCCTGGTCCTGACCGGCATGGTACCGTACACGAACATTGATACCGCCAGCCCGTTCTCGTCGGCCTTCGCGTCGGCCGGGATGCCCTGGCTGGGTACGGTGATCGCCGCCGGGGCCATCATCGGCATCCTGACCGTGATGTTCACCTTCATGCTCGGCGTGACCCGGGTGTGGTACTCGATGAGCCGCGACGGCCTGCTCCCCGCGTACTTCGCGAAGGTCTCCCGCAAGCACCAGGTACCGTCCCGCGTCACCTGGATCACCGGCATCGCCTCGGCGCTGCTGGCCGGGTTCGTCGACATCGGGACGGCCGCCGAGCTCACCAACATCGGCATCCTGCTCGCCTTCACCGTGGTCTGCATCGCGGTCATCGTCCTGCGCTACCGCCGCCCCGACCTGCCGCGCGAGTTCAAGTGCCCGTGGTTGCCCGTTGTCCCGGCCGTCGGCGTCATCGCCTCCGTGTGGCTCATCACGTACCTCCAGTGGCAGACCTGGGTCCGCTTCGCCGTCTGGTTCGTTGTCGGCATGATCATCTATTTCGCCTACAGCCGTCGGCATTCCCGCCTGGCCCAGGGCGAAGCCCACTGAGCGTGTCGGGCCGGTCAAAGCCAAACCAAGACACTCGTCCGCGCTGCGCCGCGTCACCATGGTTCGCCCGGGCAGCGGGTGTTTGAGGACGCGACTCCGGCGGCCGCGAAGCTCTCCGTCTCGCGGTGGGTGGCGGCGGTTTCCAGTGCGACCGAGCCGGCCGATATCTCACAACATCCTAAGATGTAATATGTAGGTTGAGATGAGGAGGTTGATGGTGGCATTGCAGGAGGAAGTGACGGCCCTGGTCGAGGCAGCGCGCGTGGCGGGTACCGACTCACTGTCGGTCGAGATCAAGCAGGCGTCCGGGGGCGCGCCGAAATCGCTGCCGGAGACGGTGTCGGCGTTCGCCAACGGTACGGGCGGGATGATCGTTCTGGGCCTGGACGAGGCGGCCGGCTTCACGCCTGTGCAGGTGAATGCGGCCTCGCTCGCGGACTCCCTGGCCTCGGCGTGCGCGGATAGCGTTGTACCGGCGGTTCGCGCGCAGATTGAGATCGTCACTGTCGACGGCCGGCCGGTCGTGGCGGCGGCGATCCCGTCGGCCGACCGTACTCTCCGCCCGTGCTACGTGAAGACGCAGGGGATCGAGAACGGTTCGTACATCCGCGAGCACGATGGTGACCGCCACCTCAGTTCGTACGAGATCCACCTGCTCGTGGCCGACCGGGGCCAGCCGCATGACGACGCCGCCACCGTCCCGGACGCCACAATCAACGATCTCGATCCGGAGGGTGTGGGCCGCCTGGTCGAGCGGTTTCGTTTCCGGCGTGGCCAAGCCTTTTCGCGCTTCAGCCGGGCGGAAATCCTCCGCATGGCGGGGGTGGTACCACGCTCCGGCGGGGACGACCAGGTAACGCTGGCTGGCCTCCTGGCCCTCGGAATCTACCCACAACAGTTCTTTCCACAACTCGACGTGACGTTTGTGTCTCTCCCGACACCCGACGGGCGTCCGATGGCGGACGGTACGCGGTTTCTCGACAACGTCGCTCTCGACGGGCCGATTCCCGTGATGGTATCGGGGTTGCTGAACGCGGTGTCGCGGAACCTGACCCGGCGATCGGTCATCGCCGGGGCGGGACGGGAAGACGTGTGGGAGTATCCGCTGGAGGCCGTACGGGAACTGGTCGTCAATGCGCTCATGCACCGCGACTATCACCCTCTCGCTCACGGCGCGCAGGTGCAGGTCGAGTTGTACCCGGATCGGCTCGTGTTCGTGAACCCGGGCGGTCTCTTCGGCGCGGCGAGTACGGCGGAGTTGCTGCGGGGTACGATCTCGTTTTCGCGGAACGCCGTACTCGCCAAATTACTTGAGGATGTCGAAATCGGGGGTACGAACCGGACCGTGTGCGAGAACCGGGGCAGCGGCATTCGGACTATCTTGGCCGAGTTGGCGGCCGCCGGCCTGCAACCGCCCCGCCTCGCCGTGGCCAGCGGGATGTTTGTCGCGGAGTTGCGGAACGGCGTCTCGCGGAAACCGCTGGGCGGCGGGGGGAACGGGACCGCTGGCTCACCGGCCGGAGCTGGTGTGGTTCTCGAAGCGTTGGCCGCGGGTCCGATGTCTACCCCGGAACTCGTGGAGACTACCGGACTTACCCGATCCACGCTCGGCAACCGGCTCCGGGAACTCGAAGGCCAGGGGCGAGTCCGGCTCACTGGCGCGCGCCGCAGCCCGACAGTGAAATGGCAGTTGGTCGATCCGGGGGACTGACATCGGCTGTGACTCGTCGCCAACCACGGCCAGCCTTGATGGGGCGGGGAGCCGCTGATCATGAACGAACATCACGCCCGCTGACCACGGGAGTCACTGGTCGGGGTTGAGGAGTCGGACGTACGAGTGGAACTTGAGGGGTAACCCGCCGAGGAAGTCCTTGTCGAAAGTCGTGAGTCTGCCACCGTGGGCGATGGCGAGGTTGAGGAGGTGGGTGTCAGTGATCTGCTTCGACCCGGTGACGTGGGCGGTCACCGCGCGCCGGTCGGTCAGTGACGTGGCGTCCGGCCAGAACCGCGCTGTCGGACGGTCCTTGATGCTGCGCAGGGTGTCGAGCGCTTCGGTGATCCCAACACCGATAATGACCGGGTTGAGCAGAAGCCGTAGGAGCCCCATCTCGGTCACGGGGGTAGTGGCGAACTGCTCGACACCCCGCAGCCAGTCGACGGCGGCCTGGTGGTCGGCGTGCTCCTGGATGGCGATCGCGACGAGTACGTTGACGTCGGCGAGTTCAGTCTTCATCAAGAGCGGCCTCGACCATCTGGCGGGTCACGCGGCGACCACCCGTTGACAAGGTGATAAGTCCGTCGAGGGGATCGCCGGGTCTGCTCTGGGAGGCAATCTGGTTGGCCCGCTCCTCGGCCAGATTGACCAGAACCTCGCCGGGTGTACAGCCCGGCCAGTGGGACGATCCGACTGCCAAGGTACGTTGGACCCGGGGTACGTGGGTGATCTGAGTTCGGGGGTACGATGTCGGCATACGCTGAGTGTACCACCTTGATAGATGTGGTGAGTCACGGATTTCGTCATCACCATCTGCAGGTGGCATGACGTGTACGCTGGGGAGCGGGTGCGACCGACTGGCCGACCGGGTACTCATAGTGGGCGTCGATGAGTAGCTGCCCGGCCTTCAGGGCGCGTTGGCAGGTCTTGATCTGGGTGGTGCAGATGTGCCAGGAATAGAAGACCCCCTGTAGATGTGTGGTGACAAGGGCAGCTACGAAGGTCAGCACTGGGATGACGAAGAAGCCAATCACTTCCCAGCAGAGCCGAGCGCTCCGTGGCCCTCCGAAGGCCCAAATGAGAAGAAGTAACATCACGTTGAGGATAATCGCCTCGGCCCATGTTAGGACACGTTCGTCAATAACTGTCGCGTGTCGCTTCCGGGATCGGGCGCCTGATGGCGTTGTCGGCCGCGCCGGCGTAGCTCTGCTACTTCTTAAGGGGACCTCTATAAACTCGGTGGGTATGATGGGGGGTTGGTGGCGTGGGGAGTGAAAGTGGTGTAGTGTTGCTGATTGTTTTGTTGCGGGTGGCGTGGTAGAATAAGGTATGGGT
>JAIRVA010000038.1 GCA_031254155.1 Propionibacteriaceae bacterium | reverse complement strand
ACGAAGAAGACGAAGACCGAGAACATGATGAAACCGGCGGCCGCCACGACCTTGGCCGACTGGACGAAGCCGTCCTCGATCCAGCGGTCGGCGTTGCCGTGGACATACTCTTCCCGCATCCGCGAGGTCAGGAAGACCTCGTAGTCCATCGACAACCCGAACAGGACTCCCATCAGGACAATCGGCAGGAAGCTGATGACCGGGCCAGCCTCGGCCAGGTTGATGACTGCCTTGCCGTACCCCTTGTTGAAAACGAGCGTTGTCGCACCGAAGGCCGCGCCGACGCTCAGGGCGTAGCCGAGGGCCGCCTTGACGGGTACCCAGACCGAGCGGAAGGCGATCATCAGCAGGACGAAGGACAGCCCGACCACGAAGATCCCGAACGGGAGCAGCGCGTCCGTCAGGCGTTGTGAGACGTCAATTTCGACCGCGGTGAAACCGGTGACGGCGGTGTCGATCCCGTATCGCTCCAGCCAGGTGTCGTGGAAACTCCGCAGGAGCCGCACCAGGTCACCAGTCTCGGGGTCGTCCGGCCCGGTTACCGGGATGACCTGGACCATGGCGGTGTCGGCGTTGGCGTTGGGGGTGGCGACGGGGACCAGCCGGACTCCCGGCAGGGCCTCGATGTCGGACTTCAGGCCCGCGAGGATGCCGAGCGGGTCGGCGGCCTCGACGAGGGAGCCGGTCACCACGAGGGGGCCGTTGGCGCCGATGCCGAACTCGCGGCCGATGATGTCGTAGGTCACCCGGTCGGCGGCGCCGGGGAGCGACTGGCCGGCGGTGGGCAGGGCGAGGTGCAGGTTCCGGGCCGGGAGGGCGAGGGCACCGAGCCCGAGGACGATCACCACGATGGTGACGAGGGGCCGCCTGGTGGAGAGGTTGACCCAGTGGCGTCCCATCCGGGTTGACCAGGGGAGATGGCTGGTGGCCGGTGGCGCCGTCCGGGTCCGGCGTACCCCCGGGCGGAGCCGGGCCCGCGCGAAACCCAGGAAGGCCGGCAACAGGGTGAGCGCCAGCAAGACCTCCAGGGCGACACCGACGGCGGTGAACGAGCCCATGACGGTGAGGAAGGGCAGGTTGGCGAGCCGGAAACCGATGAGGGCGACAATGACCGTACCCCCCGCGAACACCACCGCCGAACCGGACGTGGCGACGGCCCGGGCGGCGGACTCCTCGGGGTCCATGCCCCCGGCCAACTGGTTGCGGTGGCGGGACAGGATGAACAGGGCGTAGTCGATGCCGACCGCGAGCGCGAGCATCACCACCAGCATGAGCGTGGTCGACATCACGCGGATGACCCCCGCGCCGATCATGACCAGTGACAGGCTGATACCGACCCCGGTGAGGGCGGAGCCGAGCGGCATGACCGCCCCGAGCAGCCCGCCCAGCGTGACGACCAGGACGGCCAGGGCCACCACGACGCCCAGGGCTTCGGTCGGGCTGAGTTCGGGCATGTTGACGGCGTAGACGTCGCCGCCCACGTTGACCGTGGCCCCGGGGAGGGTCGTGGCCAGGGTTTGGGCGGTCTGGGCGAGTTCGGCCCGCTGGGTATCGGAGAAGGTCGAGATCGTGCCCGTGACCCGGACCCGGACCAGCGCGAACTCCCGGTTGTCGGAGATCGAGCCCTGGATGAGGTCGCTGTAGGGATCCTGGGTACCTTTGACGTACGGCAGGGTGTTGATCGTTGTCAACAGGCTTTGAACGGCCCGCTTGACGTCCGGGGCGTCGAAAGTGGTCCCCGGCGGGGCCTCGATGACGACGAGGGCGGAGGCGTCGGAAGCCTCGGGGAAGGTGACGGACAGCATTCGCAGGGCCTCGGCCGAGCTCGCGTCCGGGATCTGGAAGTTGTCGTCGAATTTTCCGCCGGCCGTGAGTGCGAGCGTGCCGAAGGCGGCCAAGATGGCCAGCCAGGCCGCGACCACCCGCCAGCGGTGGCGGTAACAGGCCCGGCCGATGCGGTAAAGAAATGCCGACACGTGCCCTCCTCGTTTTCCCGTAAGGAATACGCTAGTGCAAAAGGGCGGGGCGGCGGGGCAGACATGCCCGCCGGGCTTGACCCTCACACAGTGGTAGGCGGTGGAGTTGATGGTATGAGTGATCAGAGCGGGGACTATCTGGTGGGAATCGGCGACTTTTCGCGGTTCACGATGTTGTCGGTCCGGATGCTGCGGCACTACGACGAGCGGGGTCTGCTGACGCCGGCCCACGTCGATCCGTACAACGGCTACCGGTATTACTCGTCCGCCCAGTTCCGGGTGGCGGGCCGGATCCGCGCGCTGCGGGACGCCGGCTGTGGCATCGGCCAGATTGCCGCGCTGCTGCCGGCGTACGACGACGAGGTGGCCTGGCGGTCCGCGCTGGACCGGCACGCGACGAGCCTCGCGGCCGCCGCCCAGCAGATCGACCGGCAACGATCACTCCTTGCTACCATTCGCAACCACATTAAGGAGCCCTTCATGTCCATCACAGTTGAAGAACGAACCGTCCCGGCCCTCACGGTGTTGAGCCTGCGCCGGACCATCCCCACGTACGCCGCCGAAACTGAGCTCTGGTACGAGTTCGACCGGCTGGCGAAGAGCGGTACCACGCCGCCCTACGGTGCCCGCGCGGGCGCGACGTACTTTGACGACGACTACCGCGAGACCGGCGTGGACGTGGCCGTCTGGGTCGAGTTGACGAAGGAGTTTGTGCCGCCGACGGGTCTCGCCGTCGAGCAGATCCCGGCGCGGCGCGTGGCGTGGGCCACGATGTACGGCGCGTACGAGCAGACCGCCGCGGTCTGCGAGGCGGTCGGGACCTGGATCGCGGAGAAGGGGTACACGCTGGCCGGGCCGATGTTCAACATCTGTGTCGTCAGTCCGGCCCAGGACCCCAACCCCGACAACTGGGTGACCGAGGTCAATTTCCCCATCGCCGGCTAGCGCCCAGTCTGCCTTCGCCGGCCAAGGTTCCGCCTTTGCCCGCGAAAGCATGAAAACGCGCTATCCAGCGGCGGCTGGCAGCGCGTTTTCATGCTTTCGCGGAATCGTCGGGTGGACGGCCGGGGTGGGGGGATCAGGCGTCCAGGAAGGCCAGTACGTCGTCTAGGTACCGCTCCGGTTTGGCCAGGATGGAGAAGTGGGTCACGCCCGGGACGGTCAGGACTTGGGCTTGGGGGATGGTGTCGCCAAGGTACGCGATGTGGGTCCGGGCGACGACATCCCGTTCGGCGTAGACCAGTC
>JAIRVA010000305.1 GCA_031254155.1 Propionibacteriaceae bacterium | reverse complement strand
GTCACCACCACGAGGATGATCGCGCTCGTACCGCCGCCGGTCCGTTCGAACCAGACCGCCCGTTCGCCGCCGCCCAACTCCCACCGGGGCACGCCCTCGGGCGGGACCGCGGTGGCCGGCCGCGGCGGGTCGCGGGGGACCAGTACGGCGACGGCGACCGCGGGGACGAACGGGATGATGAAGATCACGGCCATCAGCCACACCGGTTGCGCGGCCGTGGTCGCGTCGGCCAGGTGGCGCTGAATGGCCAGGGAACTGACGAGCGTCAGCGCCAGGACCGACGTGACCCACACGCCCGCGCCGGCGTTCACCCGCCGGACGGCGGCGGACTTGCCCCACACCAGGATGGCCGCGACCGCTCCCACCAGCAGGAGAACGCCCAGGGCAAGCGGGATCGCGAGGAAGCCGGTCACGGTCGAGAAGCCGTCCGGGTGCCCGTCGGCGCCCCAGTGCGAGGCCACCGGGTCGGGCAACGTGCCCCGCCAACTGAGGGCCAGGCTGACGGCGAGCGTCAGCGCCAGGGCACCGGCGATCCCCGTGATGAGCGCCGTGCGCCGGGCCAAGGACTGCCACGTCGTGGTAACCGTGGATGACTCCGTCATGATGCCATTTCCTCTCTCACTAGGGCGGCCGCCGCGTCGGCACTCAACCCGGCATCGCGGGCCGCCGACGCGAAACCTCGTAAAGCTTTGACCACATCGCCCCGGTCGCGCCGGCCGACGACGACCGCCCCGCGGCCGCGCCGGACGTCGAGCACGCCCTCTTCGCGCAGTTGACGGTACGCGTGCAACACGGTGTGAATGTTGACGTCGAGCGACCGGGCCAACT
This sequence comes from Propionibacteriaceae bacterium, assembly GCA_031254155.1. Classification (GTDB taxonomy): domain Bacteria; phylum Actinomycetota; class Actinomycetes; order Propionibacteriales; family Propionibacteriaceae; genus WQYJ01. The sequence goes on along the minus strand of JAIRVA010000305.1, from coordinate 8,452 downwards.
CGGTGGCCGCGGGTAACCGCTCCCCCACCGCGAGATCGCCGCGCAGCACCGCCCGGTGGACCTGCGCAATCAGTTGCTGGTACACCGGTTCGTCCCGTTCCGGGTCGATTCGCCAGAGCATGGTATAAGTCTATATCTTCTAGCTCAACTATAACAAATTGAATGTGCCCGGCAAAGAGTGTGCGTTTGGGAGTGATAGACCACCCACAAACGCACACTCTTCGAAGAGGCACTTCGCCAACCGGCCGAACGGCGTAGGATGCCTTCAGGCCACTGAGGGTCAGGCCAGACAACGAGGAAGGAAGCATGATGACACACAGAATCGCCGTCGTGGGGTACGGGAACATCGGCCAGTACGCGGTCGAGGCGGTCCAGGCGAGCCCCGATTTCGAGTTGGCCGGAGTCGTCCGGCGGACCACCGGCGAGAAGCCGAACGCACTGGCCGGTGTCACCGTGACCGACGATGTCACCACCCTCGGCCAGGTCGACGTAGCCCTGCTGTGCACCCCGACCCGGCGCGTCCCCGAGACTGCCAAGCATTACCTGGGCCTCGGCATCAACACCGTCGACAGCTTCGACACCCACACCGCGATCCTGGACCTGCGCCGCGAGCTGATGCCCGTCGCCCAGGCCAACCACGCGGTGTCCATCATCTCCGCCGGCTGGGATCCGGGCAGCGACTCCGTCATCCGGACGCTGCTGGAGGCCTGCGCGCCGAAGGGTCTGACGTACACCAACTTCGGCCCCGGCATGAGCATGGGCCACACGGTCGTCGCGAAGGGCGTCGACGGGGTCGTGGGCGCGCTGTCGCTCACCATCCCGCTCGGGACGGGCCTCCACCGGCGGGTGGTGTACGTCGAACTGGCGCCCGACGCAACGCTCGACGCCGTCAGTACGGCCATCAAGGCCGACCCGTACTTCGCCCACGACGAGACCCACGTCATCGCCGTACCGAGCATCGACGCCGTCGAGGATAAGGGGCACGGGGTGGACCTGGTCCGGCGGGGCGTCTCCGGCCGCACCGACAACCAGACCTTCGAGTTCACGATGCGGATCAACAACCCGGCCCTGACTTCACAGATCATGCTCGGCGCCGCCCGGGCGACGTTTCGGCAACAGCCGGGCGTTTACACCCTGCCGGAGGTACCACCCCTGGACCTGCTCCCCGGTGACCGGGAGGAACTGATCGCCCGGCTCGTGTGAGTCACCCGCCCGTCCGCTCGCGCGACTGGGCGGCGAGCTCGGGTAACACCACGTTCTGCAGGTGTCGGATCCGGTCGAACTCGGCCTGCTCAGCGGGCGAGGTTGGCGCGGGGGTATCGTCGCCCATCCCAATGACAATGACCGGTGTGACATCAAGATCGGTGAACGGGCAGGCGTCGACCAACTGGCGCAACTGGTCCTCGGTGATCGTCGGGGTCAGGTAGAGCGGTGGCAGACCCATCCCGTCATCCGCGGCCGGGAGTGAACTATCCTTCGCCTCCGGCCACCCGTTCTCCCGCACGCACGCCGCCCACTGGTTGTTGACCGCCACCTGGTGCGCGATCACCGCCGGATCAGGTTGCTGCGCTTCCCAGGCCGCGCTCTCACTGTACCCCGTCTGGGCGAGGCAGGCCGCGTAGTCTTCGGAGTGATCAACACCGTCGACCAGCAGCGTTGGCTCCGGATGGGTTTTCGCGAAGTCGTCCAGATTCTGGAGCGCGGGGTCGTTCGGATCGTCGTAACCCTGGTTGCCAACGCCCTCGTCGCCATCGGTGTAGAGGTACGTGTGGCCGGGCCCGAAGGATACGACGATCAGCCCGCCCGGCTGGTTGGAGAGAAAGGTGACCGGGATCTTGGCCTCCGTCATGCAGTCGTAGTACGCCTTCGCGACGGCCTCCAGGTCGGCCGGAACGGGATCGGCCGGGTGGGTCGTCTCCAACGTGGGCAACTCCGGTCCGGCGGGCGCGCACCCGGTCAGGCCGACGACGGCCAGCGCCACCACCGTGGCCGCGATCACCCGCGGACGCTGCATCGCCGTACCCTCTCTCACCCTGCCTCTGATCGTACACCCCGCAAACAACCGGCGTCCGCGACGACATGGCCGACGAACTGCGCTGACGGGTCAATGAAACGCGGGCTAGAGGGTCAACGACTAACGGGCTAGAGGGTCAATGGTAGGATGAACGGCGTGATCACACCCGCAGGTGGCAATGGACCGGGGTACGTACCTCGTCTGGTGGACGAGGTCCTGCCCAGGATCCTGCAGACTCTGCCCGCCGTCAGCCTGACCGGGCCGCGTGGCACTGGCAAGACCACCTCGGCGGCCCAGATCACGTCGAGTATCGCTCGTCTGGACCGCGCCAGCGAAGCGGCCGCGTACCGCATCGACCCCGACGCCGCCTTGGCCCGCCTCCGCCAACCCGCACTGCTGGACGAATGGCACGAGGTACCGGGCATCCTCGGCGCGGTGAAGCGCCTCATCGACCAGAACCCGGCGGCGGGGCAGTTCCTGCTCACCGGGAGCGTCCGGACGACGACGGAGTACACCTGGCCTGCGACCGGGCGCATCGTTCGGCAACCGGTCTTCGGACTCACCCAGCGGGAGATCCTCCGCACCACCGGGCCGTTGTTCACCACCACTCTGGCCCAGGATCCGCTGTCCCTGGCTGACTCGCCGGACTCGCCGTGGACCGTTTTCGACTATGTCGAGGCCGCCGCCGGTGGGGGGTTCCCCGACCTGGTCTTGCGCCGTCCGGCAGCCGACACGCGGGCGCGGTGGCTGGAAGGCTACCTGCAGGAGCTTCTGACCAATGATGTGTTGCTCGCCGGGTCCGACCCGGATCCGCGCAAGTTCAGTGCTTTCGTGACCGCCATCGCGCTGAACTCTTCCCGGATCGTCGACCAAGCCACTCTCCGCGATGCCTGCGGGATCGCCAAGAATACGGCCGCGGTGTACGAGGATCTCCTAGAGTCGGTGTTCTTCTCCGAGCGGGTCCCCGCCTGGCGTTCAGACCGCCTGGAGCGCCTCGCCGCCCTGCCGAAACGGTACGTCCTTGACACCGCGCTCTTCCTCCACGTCGTGGGCGCGACCACCGAGGAGGCCAGCCACAATCCTCAGATCCTAGGCGCGCTGTTGGACACGTTCGTCGCCGCCCAACTTCGGCCCGAACTGGCACTCAGCGCCCGGCCGGCCACGATGCTCCACCTTCGAGACAAAGATGGCCGCCACGAAGTCGACCTCATTCTCGAGCTACCGGGACGACGGATCATCGGCCTTGAGATCAAGGCCACCGGCGCGCCGACTCCGGGCGATGCGCGTCACCTCGCCTGGCTATCGGAGAAGCTGGGTGACCGCTTCGTCGGCGGAGTCGTCCTTCACGCCGGTCCGAAGTCGTACACCCTCGCCCCGAACATCGTCGCCACCCCCATCTCGTCGATCTGGGGATCAGCCGGCCCGGTCGGCACCCTCCAGACTCGCAGCTAGCCTAACGGTCACACAACGGCATCTCACCCGCGGCAGTCCCGGACGGTGGGTCCGAAATCACCACGGGTGAGACGTCCCTCCCCTTACTTCGACGCGAACGCGGCGTCGAAGGCGGCGGCTGGCGGGCTCCAGAGACGCGACCGGACGAACTCCAGGGCCTCTGGTGCCCCGCGCAGGCGGTCCATCCCCGCGTCCTCCCACTCCACCGAGATCGGACCGTCGTACCCGATCGCGTTAAGAACACGGAAGCAGGTCTCCCACGGTACATCGCCGTGGCCGACGGACACGAAGTCCCAGCCGCGGCGGGGATCGGCCCACGGCAGGTGCGAACCGAGCCGGCCGCCCCGGCCGTTGAAGTTCTTCTTCGAGTCCTTGGCGTGGACGTGGTAGATCTTCCCCGCGAAGTCGTAGAGCAGACCGGCCGGGTCGATGTCCTGCCACACCATGTGGGAGGGATCCCAGTTGATGCCCAACTCGTCCCGGTCGATCACTGCCAGCATCTTCTTGGCCGTCCAGTAGTCGTACGCCAGCTCGGACGGGTGGACCTCGGCGGCGAACCGGACCCCGACTTCGGCGAAGACGTCGAGGATCGGGTTCCACCGGCGGGCGAAGTCCGCCCAGCCCGCCTCGATCAGGTCTTCGCGGACGGGCGGGAACATGGCCACGTACTTCCAGATCGCCGAACCGGTGAAGCCGACGACGGTCTTCACACCGAGCCGGGCGGCGGTCCGGGCGGTCGCTATCATGGCCTCCGCCGCCCGCTGGCGTACCCCCTCCGGGTCGCCGTCGCCCCAGACGCGCGGGAACAGCATGTCGTGGTGGCGCTCGTCAATCGGATCGTCGCAGACCGCCTGGCCCGTCAGGTGGTTCGAGATGGCGACCGCCTTGAGGTGGTAGCGCTCCAGAATGGCGAGGCGGTCGGCGATGTAGTCATCGTCGGTCGCACCGCGCCACACGTCGAGGTGGTCGCCCCAGCAGGCGATCTCCAGCCCGTCGTACCCCCAGCCGGACGCCAGCTTCGCCACCTCCTCGAACGGCAGATCGGCCCATTGGCCCGTGAAGAGAGAAACCGGTCGTGTCATGATCATCCTTTCTTGTGTGTTGTATCAGGGAAGCACTGATCCACGCTGTGCCGTCAGCCGAGCGTCAGGCGGGAGGAGATACGTCCACTCCGTGGCGTACATGGACTGGGCGTCCATCGCGCCATGGAGTGGGCGTAGATTGCCCGTCCGGGCGTTCGGATGGCGGCACATGGTAGATCAGTGGTTCCTTAGACCTGGACCCAGGCCGTCGAGGCGGCCGACGACCGCTCGACGGCATCCAGCACGCGCTGGACCTGAAGCCCGTCCGTGAAGGAGGGGCGGGGTTGTACCCCGGCGGCGATGGCCGTGACAAGGTCAAGCACCTGGTGGGTGAAGCCGTGCTCCCAGCCGATGGTGTGCCCGGCCGGCCACCAGGCCGCGTAGTACGGCGTGTCGGCCTCGGTGGCGAGGATCCGGGCGAAGCCCGCCTCCACGGCGGGGAGCCGGTTGTCGTAGAAGTGCAGGACGTTGAGCTCCTCCAGGTTCCAGATCAGGGCACCCTCGGAGCCGCTCACCTCGATGCTGAGCGCGTTCTTGCGCCCGGTGGCGTAGCGGGTGGCCTCGAACGAGGCCATGGCGCCGGAGCCGAACCGGCCCAGGAACCAGGCCGCGTCGTCCACCGTCACCTCCCCGAAGCCTTCGCCCGCGGTCCCGGCGAGCCCGCCGCCACCGGCCTGCAGGGGGCGGGACGCGATGAAGGTCTCCACGGTCCCCGACACGGCCGTAAGGTCGTCCCCGACGAGGAACTGGGCTAGGTCGACGATGTGGGCCCCGATGTCACCCAGCGCGCCCGACCCGGCCCGGTCCTTCTGCAACCGCCAGGCCAGCGGTACGCCGGGGTCGACGAGCCAGTCCTGCTGGTACGCGGCCCGCACCTGGCGGATCGCTCCGAGACGCCCCGCCTCAATCATCCGCCGGGCCAGCGCGATGGCCGGGACCCGCCGGTTGGTGAAACCCACCATGGCGTAGACACCCCGCTTGGCCGCCTCCGCCGCCGCCTCGGCCATGGCTTCGGCTTCGGCGACCGTGTTGGCGAGCGGCTTCTCGCAGAGGACGTGCTTGCCGGCCGCGAGGGCGGCGATGGCGATCTCGGCGTGAGAGTCGCCGGGGGTACAGATATCGATCAGGTCGACATCGTCGCGGGCGATGAGGGCGCGCCAGTCGGTCTCCCAGCTCGCCCAGCCGAACTGGCTCGCCGCCTGGGCGGCCCGGACGCCATCGCGGCCGCACACCGCGGTCAGACCGACCCGGTACGGCAGGTCGAAGAAGACCGGCGCAGTCCGCCAGCCCTCTGAGTGGGCCTTGCCCATGAAGGCGTAGCCCACCAGGCCGACGTTGAGACGTGGCTTGTCAGACATGATGTCCCCCAAACTTTCTTCAGGACTCGAAAGCCGTGGGCAGGTACTGCGCGACGTTGTCCTTGGTCACCGCGGGGGTGTACAAGATGATCTTGCGCGGGACCTCGACCTCGATGAGATCGGACAGGGCCTTCTTCTGGACCAACAGCCGGGCCATCCGGATGCCGTCCGCGGCCTGGGTGGAGGGGTAGACGACCGTCGCCTTGAGGACGGTGTTGTCCGCCTGGATGTCGCGCATGACGTTGGCCGAACCGGCGCCGCCGACCATGAAGAACTCGTTGCGGCCGGAGTTCTTGATCGCCTGCATCACGCCGACCCCCTGGTCGTCGTCATGGTTCCAGATCGCGTCGATGTGGCTCGCCGCCTGCAGCAGGTTGGAGGCCGCTTGCTCGCCACCCTGGACGGTGAAGTCCGCGGCCACGCGGTTCGAGACCTTCAGCCCGCAGTCGCTAAGGGCCTTGGCGAAACCATCCGAGCGGTCCTTGGTCAGCGGCAGGTTGTCGATGCCGGCGATCTCAGCGATGACCGAGTCGGACTTGCCACCGAGTTGTCCGCAGATGTACATCCCGGCGGACATCCCCATCCCGTAGTTGTCGCCGAGGACAGTCGTCCGGGCGGCGAAGGGCGAGTCGAACTCGCGGTCGATGTTGATCACCGGGATACCGGCCTTCATGGCCTGGAGGGCGACCGGGGTGAGCGCGGCGCCGTCGTACGGCAGGATGACGATCGCGTCGACCTTGTCGTTGATGAACGTCTCGACCTGGCTGATCTGCAGGTTGACGTCGTTCGTACCCTCCGCGACCTTCAGCTCGACATCAGGGTACTTGGCCGCCTCGGCGGCCGCGGCCTTGCTGATGGCACCCATCCAGCCGTGGTCCGCGGCGGGGGCGGAGAAGCCGATGACGACCTTGGTGCCCGTCGCGTCGTTCCCGCCGGCGGGGGGTGCCGCCGCCACGGTGGACGCGGTCGTCGAGGTCGCGTCCGTCGGGGCCGCGCCCGTACAGCCGGCCAGGGAGATGGCGAGGGCCACGAGGGCCCCGCCGATGGTGATGCGGCGAGCCGCGGTGGTAAGTGACATTTCTTCCTCTCGTTGGTGTGATTAGGCTTTCGCCCGCTGGGCGATGCGCAGTTGCAGGAGCACTGCGCCGACGATGATGATCCCCTTGGTGATCTCCTGGACCGACGTGGGGAGATTGTTCTGGGTGAAGATGTTGGTCAAGGTGGTGAAAATGAGGACGCCGATGACCGTGCCGAAGATCGTGCCGCGGCCACCCGTCAACAACGTCCCGCCGACGACGACCGCCGCGATGGAGTCCATCTCGTACAACGTGCCGTGGGTCGAGGTACCCGCCATCGTCCGGCCCATCATCATCACGGCCGCGATGCCGACCGTGAGCCCGCACAGCGCGTACAACAGCACGAGGTGCCGGTTGGTCTTGATCCCGGCCAACCGGCTCGCCTCCAGGTTGCCGCCGATGGCGACGGTCCGGCGCCCGAAGGTCGTCCGGTTGTACACCACCCACCCGGCCGCGGCGACAACCGCGAAGATCCACACCAGCATCGGGATCCCCAACGGGTTGGCGGAGAAGAACGTCTCAAAACCCCGGACCTTGACGATCTGGGTCTGCCGGTTGGCGATCCACTCGGCCAACCCCTTGGCGGCCACCATCATCGCCAGCGTCGCCATGAAAGGCGCGATCTTGCCGTAGGCCACCATGATCCCGTTGAGCAGCCCGCCGGCCACGCCGACCACCAGCGCCACCGCGACCATCAGCAGCCACGTGGTCTGGTTGGCGTAATACTGGTTGGCACCGGTCGTCGCCCACACCGTGGCGAGGCCGAGCATTGAGCCGACCGACAAGTCGATACCGCCGGCGGTGATGACGAAGGTCTGCCCGATGGAGACGACGCCGACGATGGCCGCGAGACGCAGGATGGTCATCATGTTGTCGACGCTGGCGAAGCGTCCCCCCGCGGTGATGAAACCGACGAGACAGATCAGGACGAGCGCGATGACGAGGCCGAGGTTACGGGTGACGCCGCCCGGCAGACGGCGTCCGGAGCGGGCGACGGCGGACTCGGCGGTGGGCGCGACGGTGGGCTCGGTCATGTCAGGCTTCTTTCCATGATGAGGTCGAGAATGGTGTGTTCGTCGATGGCGGTGGCCGGGGTGTCGTGGACGATCCGGCCGTCGGCCACCACGAGAACCCGGTCGGAGAGGCCGATGACCTCCTCCAGCTCGGAACTGACGAGCAGCATGGCGACACCGGAGTCGGCCAGCCGCCGGATGAGGTCGTACATCTCGGCACGGGCGCCGACGTCAACACCGCGCGTCGGCTCGTCGAGAATGAGGATGGTGGCCCCGTGGGCAAGCCACCGGCCCAGCAGGATCTTCTGCTGGTTGCCACCGGACAGGGTCCGCGCCGCCCGGGCGGGGTCGGACGGGCGGATGCCGAGCTGGGTGATCTGGGTGGTGGTCTCGGCCAACTCCGCCGCGTTGTTGAGGAAGCCGAACCGGGCCAGGCGGTCAAAGATCGACAGCGTCA
>JAIRVA010000032.1 GCA_031254155.1 Propionibacteriaceae bacterium | reverse complement strand
CAAGCGGGGCTCATCAGCCACAACCTCGCCCTGGCCGTCGACGGGATCTTCGACCACCGCCAGTTGTCCGCCGACCACCTGCTCGCAGAGATCGCCGCCTGGGGGCTCGTGTCCAGCAGTCGCGCCGAAGTACTTGTCACTGACATGTTGGACCGCCTGGCCGCCGCTCTCGGCGCGGTCGCCGTACCGTCCGGCGCCTCGCCGGGGATGCCAGACTACCTGGACCGGACCGTGGCCCATTTGCGATCCGGGAACGTGATCGGCGAGTCCCAGGGGAAGTGCTGATTTACGCTGTGCCGTCAGCCGGGCGTCCGGCGGGCGAGCGAAGCGAGGATGACCTGTCGCCGCGGGGGCCCCGACCCTCTTCCGCGAAAGTATGAAAACGCGGGACCCAGGCCCCAACTGCCCAAGTTGTGTCAGGGAAGACCGGGAAAACGACGACAGAACTTGGGCAGTTGGCGGTACGGGTGCGGGGGCAAGGAGCCTGTCAACGTCGTACGGCATCGGTCCGCCCAGTTGGCGGTACGCCCCAGGGGGCAAGGTCACCCTTGCCCCCTGGGGAGTTAGCAGTCGTACCGGTTAACGAACCCGGCGGGCCTGGCGGGCCATGGCCAGGGTGAACCCGGCCGAGGCGACCAGGCCGCACATCAACACCAGGGCCATGGTCGTGTTCGTCTGCGGCAGCGTGGTACCGCCAGTATGGATCACGGGCGCAGCGACCACGTCGAACGCGACGTACACCGTGCCCGACGTCTCACCAATGAACTCCACCGTGTGACGCCCCGTCGTACTCGGCGCCGTGAACGACACCGTGACTTTGCCGGTCGCGTCCGCGGTCAGGGTACCCAGGTTGGCCGGAGTGGAGTGCAACCACGCCACGACCTGCTCACCCGGCAGGAAACCCAGACCGTCGGAGGTTTGCGACGCACCCACCACCACCGACGACTTGGCAATATCCGCGGCGATGAAGTTCACCGGGATGTCGGTGGCGATCGGCGTACCGTCGAGCATAATGGTCACCGTGTAGTTGCCGGGCTGGGAAGCGGCGACAGCCAGCGCATACGTACCATCATTCCGGTCCGTGAACCCGTTCCCCGTCCCGACCACGGTCAGGTCCGAGGAGGACAGTACGGCGGTCAGCTCACCCGCGTACCCGGTCAACGGTTGCCCGTCGGCACTCTTCACCGTGGCGACCAGGGTGTACGCGTCCGTACCATCGGCCAGGCGGGCCGCCCTACCCGTCGTCGCGACAGCCGGCGCATCAGGCTTGGCCGCACTCGACGCCGGGACCGACGGGACGGCCCCCGCGCCGGGCGTACTCGTCACGTTGACGTTCACCCGACCGGAGAAGAACGACACCGGGATCGTCGTGTCCTGGCCCGGGCTGCACAACGACGAATCATACCGGCACACCGTCGCGAACTGATCGGCCCACGACAACACGACCGGACCCGCCGCGTTGTACGTCACCGTACCCGCCGCCTGGTTGACCGTCGCGTCACCCGACACACTCCACGTGACCTTGTTCGGGTCACCCGCCGCCGTCTTCACCGTCGGCAGGACCACCGTCGTACCCGCCACCGCCGAAGTGACGACCGACTGGTTCGTCACCGCGAAGAGGGGCACACCGGTGGAGTATTCGCTCGGCGTGCTCGCCCAGTGCGCGCTCACCTTCGCCCAGTTCAACGACGACACGTCAGTGATCTGGTTCCCAACCAAAGTCCAGTCCGCAGAAGCGTTGTAGTTGATCCACGTCGCCAGCGGCGTGACATCGACGATCTTGTTACCGCCGAGGTACAAGCCCCAGAGGTCCGCGTCGGCGGCCGCCAGGGTACCCAGCGGCGCAACGCTGACGATCTGGTTGTTCGACAAATCTACCCGGCCGAGCTTGGTCAGCCCGGCCAGAGGCGTGACATCAGCCACCTTGTTGTTGGCCAGGCCAAGCCACTGCAGGTTCGTCAGGCCCGCCAGCGGAGTCAGGTTACTTACCTGGTTACCGGAAAGACTCAGATCGTTGAGACCTGTCAAGCCAGCCAACGGAACCAGATTGATCACCTGGTTATTGTCAAGGGAAAGGTCCCACAGTGCCGTCATCCCGGCCAACGGAGTGAGATCACTGATCTGATTGTTGCCAAGTTCAAGCCACCTGAGTTCAGGATCGTTGAGCAACTGCAACCCCTCCAGAGACTTTACCGACATGCCGTTGCAGTAAATGCCATAGGTATACCTGGTGGCGGCCGCCAGGGTATCAAGATCAGCCTGGGAAATGGAGTCGGCCTCCGCCGCGTAGTCCGGGTGCCCCGGCGACGCGCCCGTCCCGGCGTCGTGCATAGCCTGGGCGATGCACTCCCGCAACCCGGCGTCCGGAATGACGTTGACCTCGGCCGCCTGGGCGACGGACGAGACCGTGAGTGAGCCCACGGCGAGCGCGGCAGCAGCGGCGAGCGCAAGCGGGCGGGTGAAAGAACGGTACATACCTTCCCCTGTCAATAATGAGCGGCCTGTCCAATCAGGCCGCCTCTCCCTTTTTCAAGGACAATTCTCTCTCTCTCTCTCTCTGCGTCAAACGTGCTTGCCAACCCCCGTTTTGCGAGCGACGAAACCCCGTTTCACCCTCCCGGGCCACCCAATAGGTGAGCAACAACGCCGACGAGCGGGCCGGACAGCAACGCCGTTCAGACGAGCCAAGTGGCGTACGCGGGGTGCCGGAAGACACCGCCAACCGCGGCGGCCCACCGCCCACCAGACACTTTTCGGTGGAGTTTTGCGTACGGTACGATCACAAAACCCCAGTAATTCGTGTAATCTGGGACCATGGACATGCAACGGAAGGTCGAGGCAGAGCTCGCGAAGTGGCGGGACCGCGCCCGCCGCCAACCCCTCCTGCTCCTAGGCGCCCGCCAGGTGGGCAAGACTTTCACGGCGACCCGGTTCGGCCGGGCGTACTTCCCGTCCCTTGTCACCGCCAACTTCCAGACCGATCTGAAGCGACTTGCGCCCGTGTTTGACGCCGGGCTCGACCCGCGCCGGATCCTGGCGGGCCTCGCCAGCGTGACTGGGGAGCGGATCGTCCCCGGTGAGACCCTGCTGCTGTTCGACGAGGTCCAGCTGAGCCCCGCGGCGCTGACCTCGCTGAAGTTCTTCGCCGAGCAGCTTCCCGAGCAAGCCATCATCGCCACGGGCAGCCTGTTCGGCATCACCATCCACCGCGAACCCCAGTACGCCCTCCCCGTCGGCAAGGTCGACATCGTCCGGATGTATCCCCTTGATTTCGAGGAGTTCCTGTGGGCGACGGGTCACCGCGTCCAGGCGGACGGCCTCCGTACCTTCGTCGACACCCGCCGCCCGTTCCCGGCCCACGACGACGCGCTGCGCTGGGTCCGGCAGTACATGATGACCGGCGGGCTGCCCCGCGTCGTGGCCGCCTGGGTGGAGGCGCGCGACTGGTCCGAAGTCCGGCAGCTCCAACGCGACCTGTCGACGTTGTACGTCGGGGACATGGCCCTCTACGCCGGCCCGTCCGCCGCCATCCGGACGCGGGAGGTCTGGGACTCCCTCCCCCGCCAACTCACCCGTGAGACGAGCCGCAAGTTCAAGCTCGCCGACCTGAAGCCCGGCGCGCGCTTCCATCAGTACGAGACCAGCTTCGCCTGGCTCGAGGCCGCCGGCCTCATCCACCGCCACTTCGAGGCGGAGACACCGGCCGCGCCGCTGCGCCCCCGCGACGGCGGGACGTTCTTCAAGGCGTACTCCCTTGACACCGGCCTCCTCGCCGCCCAGGTGGATGTCATCCCTGAGGTCTTCTGCGACGACACGCGGTACGCCCAGATTGCCCCCGCCTTCCGGGGTGGCATCGCGGAAAACTACGTCAAGCAGGCCCTCGTCGCCGCCGGGCTCGACAGCCTGTACTGGACCAGTGCCAACACCGCCGAGATCGACTTTCTCCTTGTCGACGAACTGATGCGCGTCGTACCCCTGGAGGTCAAGTCCGGCGATAACGTCCGCTCCCAGAGCCTGCGGGTCTACAAGGAGCGGTACTCCCCGACCCGGTCGATCCGCCTCAGCACCAAGAACATCGGTCAGGACGGCGACCTCACCCAGCTCCCGTTGTACGCCGCGTACTGTCTCCCCGAGGTACTACGGAGCGGTACCTAACCCCGCGACTCCTCCCTGCCCCCGAAGCCGTTCCCATCACGGTTGCGAAGAAACGGGCCCCAAACCGACCAAATCGCTACCGTTTCTTCGCAACCGTGCCCGCCGAAGACAAGGCAAAGGCCACCGTCTAGCACTCGGCTTGCTTGAGTGCTAATGAAGGGTATAGATTTTTCTTAGCACTCTCACCATGAGTCTGCTAACCCGATGGACCCGCGACGACATCGGGACACCGACAACCACAGTGGTCTCGTACCACACGGACATGAAAGGGGTCTTGACGTGGCAACCACGATCAAGCCGCTCGAGGACAGGGTCCTCGTACAGCCATTGGAGGCCGAGCAAACAACTGCATCCGGCCTAGTCATCCCAGATACCGCCAAAGAGAAGCCGCAGGAAGGCAAGGTCGTCGCGACCGGCCCGGGCCGGACCGACGACAACGGCAAGCGCATCCCGATGGATGTCGAGGCCGGCGATATCGTCATCTTCTCGAAGTACGGCGGCACCGAGGTCAAGTACGACGGCAACGAGTACCTCCTGCTCAACGCGCGCGACATCCTCGCCAAAATCACCAAGTAAGGGTTGATGCATAATGCCAAAAATCCTCGCATTTGACGAGGAGGCGCGCCGCGCTCTCGAACGCGGCGTCGACACCCTCGCCAACACAGTCAAGGTGACGCTCGGTCCCAAGGGCCGGTACGTCGTCCTGGACAAGAAGTGGGGCGCGCCGACGATCACCAACGACGGCGTGACCGTCGCCAAGGAGATCGACCTCGTTGACCCGTACGAAAACCTCGGCGCCCAGCTGGCCAAAGAGGTCGCGACCAAGACGAACGACGTGGCCGGCGACGGTACCACGACGGCGACCGTCCTGGCCCAGGCCATGGTCCACGAGGGTCTGCGGGCGGTGGCCTCGGAGGCCAACCCCGTCGAACTCAAGCGTGGCATCGAGAAGGCCGTCGAGGCCGTCGCCGAGGAGCTCTCCCGGGTCTCGCGCCCGGTTGACACCGTGGCGGACATGGGTTCCGTGGCCACGATTTCCTCCCGCGACCCCGAGATCGGCGATCTCATCGCGCAGGCCTTCGACAAGGTCGGCAAAGATGGCGTGATCACGGTTGACG
>JAIRVA010000275.1 GCA_031254155.1 Propionibacteriaceae bacterium | reverse complement strand
GGATGATCCGGACCGTGTCGCGCTTGAGGCGCGGCGGGGCCGTCAACGGGGAATCGAACATACTACCTTTCTTGGCTGAGGCCGAGGACCGGCTCCAGTCCGTACGTCAGTCCGGGGTGGGCTTCCACCCACCGGATGCCCTGGAGGACTCCCGGCATGTAGCAGGCGCGGGAACGGGCATCGTTTGTAATCGTCAGGGTTTCGCCGCCGGAGGTCAGGCGGACCTCCTGCTGGGCGATGAGGCCCGGCAGCCGCAGCGAGTGGACGCGGACGCCCGCGATCGCGGCGCCCCGGGCGCCCGGCACCTCGTGGGTCGTCGCGTCCGGCATCGCGGCGGCAGCCGCCGCCTGGCGCGCTTCGTCGACCAGCCGGGCCGTCGTCGCCGCCGTACCAGACGGGGCGTCGGCCTTGCCGGGGTGGTGCGCCTCGATGATCTCGACGGACTCGAAGTACGGCGCCGCGACCGCCGAGAAGTGCATCATGAGCACGGCCCCGATGGAGAAGTTGGGGGCCACGAGCACCCCGGACACCGGAGTGTCGCCCAGCCAGGCCTGGACCTGGGTGAGCCGCTCCGGGGTGAACCCGGTGGTCCCCACCACCGCCCCGATCCCGTGGGTGACAAGCCACTCCAGGTTGTCCATCACCGAGTCGGGATGGGTGAAGTCCACCGCCACGTCCGCACCCAGGGCGTCGTTCCTGGGGTCACCGATGTCGATGCCCGCCACCAGTTCCCAGCCGGCCTCGACGACCGCGCGGCACACCTCCGTACCCATACGCCCGCTGGCACCGAAAACTGCCACCTTCATGATGACCTCCTTCTAGTTCCCTGAGAACCTAGTGTAGACGGTCGAAAGGGGCCGCGCCCAACGTCCGGCCGGACGCGGAACGCGACCCCACAAGCGTCAACCGCTTCGTCACTCGGTCTTGGCGGGTTCATCCTCGGCCACGACGGGGACGAGGCTCAGCTTGCCCCGGTCGTCGATGTCCAACACCTCGACCTGGAGCTTCTGGCCGACGCTCACCACGTCGTCCACGTTCTCCACCCGGGCACCGCCGGAGAGGGCCCGCATCTTCGAGATATGGAGCAGGCCGTCCTTGCCCGGTACGAGGGAGATGAACGCGCCAAAGGCGGTCGTCTTGACGACCGTGCCGAGGAAACGCTCGCCCTTCTCGGGCAGGTGCGGGTTGGCGATGGCGTTGACCATGCCGCGGGCCGCCTCGGCGGCCTCCCCGTTGTCCGCCCCGATGTACACCGTGCCGTCGTCCTCGATCGCGATGTTCGCGCCCGTGTCGTCCTGGATCTGGTTGATGATCTTGCCCTTGGGACCGATGACCTCGCCGATCTTGTCGACCGGGATGTGCAGCGTGATGATGCGCGGCGCGTACTCGCTCATCTCGGCGGGGGCCGAGATGACGTCGTTCATGGCCTGAAGGATCGTGTGGCGGGCCTCGCGGGCCTGCAGGAGCGCCTGGGCCAGCACGTCGGCCGGGATGCCGTCGAGCTTGGTGTCAAGCTGCAGGGCCGTCACGAAGTCCGCCGTCCCGGCGACCTTGAAGTCCATGTCGCCGAGCGCGTCCTCCTGGCCCAGGATGTCGGTCAGCGCGAGGTACTTCATCTCGCCGTCGACCGCCTCGCTCATGAGGCCCATCGCGATGCCGGCCACGGAGGCCTTCAGCGGCACGCCGGCCTGGAGCAGCGACAGCGTCGAGGCGCAGACCGACCCCATGGAGGTCGAGCCGTTGGACCCGATGGCCTCGGAGACCTGCCGGATGGCGTACGGGAACTCTTCGCGGTTCGGCAGCACGGGCAGCAGGGCCCGCTCGGCCAGCGCGCCGTGTCCGATCTCGCGGCGCTTCGGCGAACCGACGCGCCCGGTCTCGCCGGTGGAGTACGGCGGGAAGTTGTAGTTGTGCATGTACCGCTTCGTCGACTCGGGCGACAAGGTGTCAAGCTTCTGCTCCATGTCGAGCATGTTGAGGGTCGACACGCCGAGGATCTGCGTCTCGCCGCGCATGAAGAGCGCCGAGCCGTGAACCCGGGGTACGACGCCGACCTGGATCGACAGGGGCCGGATGTCTTTCGGACCCCGCCCGTCGATCCGGATCTTGTCGGTCAGCGTCCGGCGGCGGACGACCGCCTTGGTGAGCGACCGGTACGCGCCCGTGATCTCCTTCTCCCGCTCGGGGAACCGCTCGTCGAGTTCGGCGTGGAGCGTGGCCAGCAACTCTTCGGCCGCCACTTCGCGCTCCTGCTTGGCCGCGATGGCGTTGACCTCGCGGACCCGGTCCGTAGCGGCCCCGGCCACCGCGTCGTACGCGTCCGGCTGGTAATCCAGGAAGACCGGGAACGCCCTGGTGGCCTTCGGGAACTGGGCCGCCAGTTCGGCCTGCGCGTCGCAGAGCGCCTTGATGAACGGCTTGGCGGCTTCGAGGCCCTCGGCCACGACCTCCTCGGTCGGCGCGGTCCGGCCCGAGCGGACGAGTTCCCACGTCCCCGGGGTCGACTCGGCCTCGACCATCATGATCGCCACGTCGCCGTCCGGGAGGACGCGGCCGGCCACGGCCATGTCGAAGACGGCTTCCTTGGTCTGCTCGGTCGTCGGGAAGGCGACCCACTGGTTCTTGATCAGCGCGATCCTAAGCCCGCCGACCGGGCCGATGAACGGCAGACCAGCGAGGGTCGTGGACATCGAGCCGGCGTTGATGGCGAGGGTGTCGTACACCACGCCCGGGTTGAGCGCGAGCACCGTGATGACGACCTGGACCTCGTTGCGTAACCCCTTCGTGAAGCAGGGGCGCAGCGGGCGGTCAACCAGGCGGGCGGCCAGGATGGCCGACTCGGGCGGGCGGCCTTCGCGGCGGAAGAACGAGCCGGGGATCTTGCCCGCGGCGTACATCCGCTCCTCGACGTCCACCGTCAGCGGGAAGAAGTCGACCGCGTCGCGCGGGGTGTTGGCCGCCGTGGTGGCGGACAGCAACATGGTGTCGCCGTCCAGGTAGACGGCGGCCGAGCCGGCCGCCTGCTGGGCGAGCAGACCCGTTTCAAAGCGGACGACGTGACGTCCGTACGAGCCGTTGTCGAGGATGGCCTCGGTATAGCGAAGGTTAGGACCTTCCATGATTGTTCCTTTCGGGTTGGCGCACGCCCGTACCCCGGAATACGAGGATCCCCGACGCAATCAGTGTCAGCGGCGGTCTTCGATCGAGACCTGCGGGGCTATCCGACCCGAAAGTCACCACCAAAGACCGTGCCCCTGAGCGGCGGGCGAACGTGCTTTATAGATTTGTGGTTATCCGATAAGCATACAGGGCGGAGGCCGGAACCCCCGCCCGACGCGCATCAGCGACGGAGCCCGAGCCGCTCGATCAACTTGCGGTAGTGCTCGATGTCTTGCTTGGCGACGTAGTTCAGCAGCCGCCGGCGCTGGCCGACCATCAGCATCAGGCCGCGGTGGGAGTGATGATCTCCCTTGTGGACCTTGAGGTGCTCGGTGAGGTGCGCGATTCGCTTGCTCAGGAGGGCAATTTGCACATCGGCCGACCCGGTGTCGCCCGGCGTGATCGCATACTCTTCGATGATCTTCTTCTTCTCCGCAGCATCCATGTGCCACTCCTTCGGTGTTCGTTGCGCGATGCCTGTCCCTGGTGGGCAGACGCTCTCAGCTCGCGGCCGGTGTACGGCCCCACAAGACTACCATGTCGCGGGCGGGAACCGGAAACGCCTGTGGAACCACTGAGTTACCCTGTGCGTCAGCGCCGCCGGTTGCGTATCTTCAGGGCCCGCTCGGTCTCGCGTTTCGCGTCGCGTTCGGCGATGGTTTGCCGCTTGTCCCACTCGCGCTTGCCCGTGGCGAGGGCGATGACCACCTTCGCGTACCCGTCCTGGAAGTACATCTCGAGCGGGATGATCGTCCAACCCGGGGCCGCCGATTCGCGGGCCAGCTTGGCGATCTGCTTGCTGTGGAGCAGCAGCTTGCGTGTCCGGCGGGGGGCGTGGTTCGTCCACGTCCCGAAGGCGTACTCGGTGATGTTCGCGTTGCGCAGCCAGACCTCCCCGTCGTCGACGGTGACGTACGCCTCCGCGAGCGACGCCCGGCCGAACCGCAGCGACTTGACCTCCGTGCCCGTCAGGACGATCCCCGCCTCGAACGTGTCGTGGAGGAGATAGTCGTGCCGGGCCTTCCGGTTGGTGGTGATGGGCTTCCGCCCGGTTTCCTTCGCCATGGGTATCCCTTCACCTTCGCGGCCAACTCGTCGGTTTCTGGAGCCGACTTCCGGTTATGATCTCGGGGATAGCTTACGGCAAGTACGCCGACGGGTTCTGGAGGGACCCGCCGGCCCACACCATGAAGTGGAGGTGGCAGCCAGTCGAGTTCCCCGTCGTCCCCACGTACGCGACCGTGTCACCCTGGTTGACCCGCGTACCCGCCGGGACGGCGTAGCCCGACAGATGGTTGTACGAGGTGGTCAGGTACTTTCCGCCCACGTACCCGTGGTCGATGAACAGCCGGTAACCGTAGCCACCGCCGTAATACTCGTCGGTCACCACACCTGCTGCCGCCGCCTTGACCGGCGTGCCGCAACTCGCCGCGATGTCCAGCCCGTCGTGGAAGCGCCACGCCCCGGAGATCGGGTGCACCCGGTAGCCGTAGGGACTCGAGATCCGCCCGTAGACGGGCCAGACCAACCCCGCAGACGACGGTTGGGCCGCGGCCGCCGCCGCGGCGGCCGCTTCATCGGCTTTCCGCTTCTCCTCCGCCAGCCGGGCCCGCTCCGCAATCCGCGCGTTGACAGTGTCCTGCTCGACCTGCAGCGCCGCCAGTTCCTGTTGGTCCTGGTCGTACGCGGTCTGGGCGGCCGTCTCGGCCGACTGCTCGTCGGCCAACGCCTGGGCGAGGTTGTCCCGGGCCGTCTGGGCGGCCGTCTGCGCGGCCTTCGTCGTCGTGACCTGGGCGGCCGCCTCGGCTCGGGCCGCATCGGCCTTGGTCTGGGCGTCGGCCCGCGCCGCCCGCGCCGCCGCCAGTTCGGCCTGAATGGTCCGCAGATTGTCGAGGTCGACCTGGTTCGCCGCCAAGACGGTGTCGTTCCACTGGACGCGGTTGGCGAGCGTGGCCGTCGACCCCATGTTGAACAAGGAGAACACGTTCACCATCGGCATGGAATCCTGGACCACCGACCGGGCGTAGGCGTTGACGGCGTCCTTCTGGGCGTCCACCTTCGCCTGGCCAGCGGCCTCCTTGGCCTGGGCGTCTGCCAGCGCCTGGTTGGCCGCGTCGAGCGCGGCGGCCTTCTCCCGTTCGACCGCTTCAGCGCTCGCAAGCGCGGCCTCGGCCTGGTCGAGCTGGGTCTGCGCCGCAGCCACTTTGGCCGTCGCCGTGGCGACCCGCTCCTGCGCGGCCTCCAACTCGGCCTCGGACTTGTCCAGGTCGCCCCGGGCGGTGGTGACCGCCTGGTCGACCTGGGCCTTCTGGTCATCAAGGTCA
>JAIRVA010000144.1 GCA_031254155.1 Propionibacteriaceae bacterium | reverse complement strand
GAGGGCAGTCATCTCGTCGCGTGCCACCCTCCAGCGGGGCAGTCGAGGCCGAAATCCCGCGATGATGTGATCCGGGACTGGCAGGCTTACGGCCCCTGCTCCGAGTTGGCTGATCGCGTCCATCGTCTCGTGGTGACTGTCAATGACTTTCTGGCCGACATCGTCGATGTGCTCGGTGATCTGTTTGACGCTCCAACGATCTGCGTAGATTCGGCTGCGGGCAGCGTCGGCGGATTCCAGAGCCAGAGTGAGGGCTAGCTGGTAGGCCGCACCGATAATGAGCCGCCGGTACCCCAGCGCGTCGTCACCCAGGCCAAGGAAGGTGCGTCGGCTGTCGGCCAGTTCCAGTAGCGTGTTCTCGAACTCGGCGTACCCCCGGCGTGCGGCACCCAGTAGTTGGCCACGCGTCGGCTCGTGGTCAACCTCTCGAAGCAGGTGTACGCAACGTTCCTCCACAACAGCGCGATCACCCGGTGCCAAGTCCTGGCTCTCGTGGTCAAGAAACTGGCGATTCTGCCGCAGGAGCGCCTTCAGGCCGCTGGCCAGGCGCCTGGGTCGCGTGCGTACGACATCGAAGAGGAACATCCCCCCGCCCAAGGCCGCTGCTCCGGCCGGCGGGAGGAGGGGTGCCACGACCGAGGCCACACCCGCAACCACGTGCTCATCTGACACCACGGCAACCCCCTCGTGAATGTGACGGACTCCCCAGGGTCCAGTAATACATTACTAGTTTATGTAAGTGCGGGACTCCCAGGCAACCCGCAACCGCACAATTGGTGTACATGACCCGCCGATGCGGAACCGACCGCGACGCGGGACGATTGTCACCTCCCGTCCCAGGACCGTTAGGAGTCCGTAATCAGTATCAAACAAAGTTTTCTGCTGTCGAACGAGCATTTCTCTTGAATAATCAGTTATACTGGATCACAGGTTGCCGCGTTGGGAGAGAATGCTGTTGCCCGGAGGGGAGTTATCGTCAGGCGATTTCTCGTGAGGGTAGTACGTGGGTACGGCGGAGCATTTCAATGAACAAGAGTTACATCAGCATCGGTCAGGGCGGCAACGAACCGTACTGGCCGCCTTTCTCGCGATCTGTCTGGTAGCGCCGCTGGCCCTCGGCCTGGGTGCTCCGGCCGACTCCGAGGCCGCCGCTAACACCCTCTACGTCAACTCCGACCAGTACACCGTAACCGGGGAGATTTGTGCCCCCGGCAACGATATTTACGACACAACAATCACCAATAACCTCTGTACATTGCGCGCTGCCCTGACGTACGCCAACGCGCACTCGACCGCCGCCAACCCCCTGACCGTCACCCTGGCCACCGACTTTGCCGCGACGATTCCGGACGGTACGACCCGGCGGATCACCACGTCGGTCGAGGGCCCCTGGATGGCGACGGATTTCGGGGCGGGCATGGTCGGGACGTCGAACGCGTACTACGCCATCACACAGCCCATGGTCGTCGACCTCGAGAACAAGCTGGGGTACAAACTGCTCCCGGGTCCCGACGTGGCCGGGATCTACGTCGACGCCGTCGGTACGGCCGCCTCGCCCATCTTGCTCAAGAACCTGAGCGAACTCCAGGTGAACGAGGCGTCAATCGTTGTCAGCGGCCACTCGTCGTACGTGACGATCACCGGCGGTCATACGCAGCCAATGGACAACTACTTCACCGCCAACTTCCTGGTCATCGCCAACGGCGCCTCGCACATCACGCTCAGCAATTACACCATTGGCAACCTCTGGAGCGACGACGACGGGTACTGTTTGAGCGCGATGGTCTGCTTCGTCACCGGCGGCCTGACCGGGGCGACCGCCAGCGACATCCTGATTGACAACGTCACCTTCACGGTGTCGGCCACCACGGGGCTCTGTCTGGCGGATAACTCGGCGGGCTGCGTGGCCAACGCCATCGTCTTCGACAACGAGAACGCGGTCAACCCCATCAGCATCGACGGTTTCGAGGTCCGCAACTCGACCTTCAACAACCTGTGGAAAGTGGGCGACTCGCCGACGGTGTTGTCCGCCTCGCCCTTCGTCGGCCTCCTGCTCGAGTTGTCGAACTTCGATTTCCACGACAACCAGATCATCAACAGCGGGTCGTCCTCGACCGGTGCGTACGTGTACCACTCGTCGGTCTACCTGCCCTACCACCCGGGCGTACCGCTGGGCGGGACGAATTATATTCGCAACAATACCTTCACGGTGGACTCGACCCACCCCGTCACCACGGCCATCGGCTACTACGGGTCGGTCGACTCCCCACTCGCGAGCGCCTCCAACCTCTTCATCCAGGACAACGCGTTTGACGGATTCACCCAAGAAACGATCCTGTTGGACAACACGGGCCTGGTGACAGTCCAGCGCAACACCTTCGGACCCCACTCGGCCAGCCAAGCCACGACCGCGGCCGAGGAGAGTCTCAACGTCGACGGTGGTCCCCTGTTGTTGCATAACAATATGAACGCCAACCTGAAGATCGACCCCTGGTACCCGACCCAGACGACGACGGCCGTCAACGCGGGCTGCACCGTCGACCTGGCGGTCGCCCCGCCGACCGGCACGGTGGCGCCCAGTACGGTACCCGCCACTCCGGTCCGCCTCGACGTCTACTGGAACGACGCGGCGAGCCCGAGTAAGGCCGAGGTGTTCGTCGCTTCCACGGCGCCGACGCTGACGACCGCGCAAACCATCACCGTGTCGGTCCCCGCCCAGGCGATCGACGCCGCCGGCAACGTCACGGGCTCCTTCCGGCTCCAGACGCAGGCCGTCGGTACCCCCGCGTACCCCCAACTGGCCTCGTCGCAGTTTTCCCGGGCGGTCCCGGTCGCCGGCAACTGCCAACAGCGCGAGGTGACGGGCGTGAGCCCGGCCCAGGGACCGGTGGTGGGCGGCGGTACGCTCACCGTCATGGGCCAGGGGCTGACGAGCGGGAACGCAACCGTGCACGTCTTTCTCGCGGGCCTGGACGCCACGGGGACGTGGGTGCGGGCCGAGTGTCCGGACCTCGCCACGCCTGCCCCCGACACGCTGACCTGTACGATCCCGCCGTCGCCGCTCGGCGGCGACCGGACCGGACCGGCGCAGGTGACGGTGACGTGGACCGACGCCCAGGGGACGCGGACGCTGCCCGGCCAGCCCACGTACCTCTACACCGCGGCCGCGCCAACGCTGACAACGTTCGCGCCCGCCAAGGGCGGCGTGGCCGGCGGCCCCTACGACACCTGTGCGGCGACCGGCAGCGGCCTGATTACGCTTGTCGACGGCGCGAGCTTCACCGGTACCCAGTGGGTCGACCCCGGTCTCACCCTCACGGCCACGTCGCGGGTCGTCGTCCGGTTCCGCTCGGCCGGCCCGGACGGTACGGTCGTCGGCGGCGGGGCACCGGGGGCCGCGTTCGGTGTCTCGCGGGTGGGTACCACCTGGCAGACCAGCTACGGCGCGCAGACGACCCGGTTCGGCCAGGCTGACCAGGCGTGGCACACCGCGGAGGTCTCCGGCAACGGTACGAAGCTGGACGGGCTGGTCGTGACCGCCGGGGCGACCCTCGGCGGGCCGATCCCGTTCGTCCTCGGCGGCGTCCTGGTGAATGATGGTCTGACAGCGGGTTTTGTGGGCGAGATTGGCCAGGTCGCGGTTTTTGACACCGGTACGCTCACCCACCACCTCGTACCCGCGGCGTGGACGGTCGCCGATCAGACGGTGCTGGGCTTCCTCGACGAGGTGACGGGTCACCTCTGGCCGGGCAGCGGCGGGACACTGGCCGCGACCCTCGGCGGGGCCCCGTACGTCGTCGCCCCCACATCCTTGACCCTGGACGGGCAGCCGGTGACGGGGGTCACGGTGACGTCGGCGACGGCGCTGACGTGTGTGACACTTCCGCCGCACGCCCCGGCGACGACGGCCGCGGTGGTGACGGTCGCCGGCACGGGGTCGGCCGGGCTCGCCGGGGCGCACGTCTATTTGCCGAACGGGACCCTGCAGGTCGAGACGCTCGGCTGGCTCTGCACCGGTGGCGAGACAACGTACGACGAGATCGTGAGCGGTTGTACCCCGGTCGAGTCCGGGGGTGTCATCCCGCCCGGGACGATCATGTGGACGTACACGACGACGTACGTCCGGACCGGGCCCGAGTCGACCGGCGGGTTGGCCAACGTCACCGTGTCGGACGATGAAGGACCCGTGTGTGTGATTGCCGATTTGCCGCTTGACACGCCCGTTCGCTGCGTCAAACCGGAGCCGGTCGGCGCGGGCCGGACCACCACGGCTCGGTAGGGAAGTGCTGATTTATGCTGTGTCGTCAGGCGGGCGTCAGGCGGGGTGAGATACGCCTCCCACATGGTGTACATGAACTGGATGTCCATCGCAACATGTGGGAGGCGTAGATCGCCCGTCCTGGCGTTCGGATGGCGGCACATGGTAGATCAGCGGTTCCTCAGGACAACAAAGACAAACGGCTCTGCAAGGAGTCATCCGGGGGGTGCGAGACGCGCGCTTGTCCGGCCAAGGAAAAGGAGATGACATGAAGAAAATCAGCATGAGGGCGCTCACGGCCAGTTTGGCGGTGCTTGTGTCCCTGATCGGTGTTCCCCTGGTCGCGGAGGCGACACAGACAATGACACTCACTCCGGGGGAGGTACCGACGGCGAAGATCAGTACGCTGCCGACGGGTTCGACCGTGGTGTTCGCGCCGGGGAACTACACGGTGACGAACGCGTCGCTCTGGCTGCCCGCGGGAACGACAGTACAGGCAGCGGGTGCGACGATCAGCGTGAAGACGGCGGGCCGGAACCTGATCGTGCCGAAGGGCGACAACGTGACGATCCAGGGCGGAACCTGGAACGGCGACGGCCAGGCGGTGGTCCGCGCGACGGAGGTCAAGAACCTCAAGGTGAGCGGTTCGACGCTGGTGGGCGGTACGCAGGGGATCGTCCTGGCAACCGGCTCGACGGCTACGGTCGAGAACGTGACCGCGTCGGGCGGTACGAACAACGGTCTGCACGTGACGGGCGCTTCCACGGCGACCGTGTCCGCCTCATCGTTCACCGCGTACTCGGGGCATGGTGTCGGCGCCTACGCCGGTTCGACGGTCACGTTGACGTCGGTCCAGGCGTCGTCGAACGGCGTACTCGGCCTAGTCCTTGAGAACGCTGTCGCTACGGCGACCGGGTGCACCTTCTCGCGCAACAACCAGGGCATCCTCGTCAACGCGAGTACGTTGGACATCTCCCGGAGCACCATGTCTGACAACAAGACGCTTGGTCTCCAGGGTGCGGGGAAGGCCACAATCAACCTTGGCGGAAACAACCAGGTGACGCGGAACGGTACCTATGGCTTGCACGTCGGTACGTCGTCGACGATCCCGGTCGGACAGGTGACCGTGACGGTGAACGGCCCCGGCAACACGTTCAACTCGAATGCCCGGCACGGTGTCTCCGTCTCGGCGGCCAGCCGCCTCAAGGCGCTGCACCCGGTTGTGGCGAACAACAACGGGTTCAACGGGATCATGGTGGACCTGAACAGCCGGGTTGAACTCAACGGGTTCACCGCGACCGGCAATGCGCGCGGGGCAGTGTACCTGGCGACCGGTGGTCTCATCGTGAAGTACTAACCCAAACCAACCGGTCGGCCTCGCAGTTACTCGCCCCACGGGCGGATGATTGCGAGGCCGTTCGGCATCGGGGCCGGCGATCCACGATCACCTGGGGACCACTGGAGGGTTTCCCCACCGTCGTACCCCACCGTCGTACCGCCAATTGCCCAAGTTCTGTCGCGGGTTCCGGGCTATTGCCGTACACAACTTGGGCAATTGAGCCGGAACCTGCCGGTAGCCCGGCCTCATGCCCAGGTTGGGTCGGCGACGTCAGGGAGCGGGCGGGACACTGGTGAACTGGAGTTGAGTTGACGCGCCAAGGCAACTGACTATACTGAGCTACAGGTTGCCGGGTTGAGGGGAACGCGGCCTCCTGAGGGGGACACCGGGTGACCACCGTCTGGACGGTGGTGAGTTTCTCATAAGGGGCGGCAACATGGGTACGGCGACGTATCGTACATACAATGAACAAGATTTTGTATATCCGGGGAAGAAGCGGGCAGTTCTAGCGACGGCGCTCGCCACGTGTCTTGTCGTTTCGGTGGTGCTGGGCGGGCTGGTCGTCCCGGCCGACTCTGAGGCCGCGGGCAATGACACTCTCTACGTCAACTCGGCCGCGTACACCGTGACCGGGGAGACCTGTGCGCTGGGTACCGACACCTACAGCACGACCACGGCCAACAACCTCTGTACCTTGCGGGCCGCCCTGACGTACGCCAACGCCCACTCGACCTACGACCAGCCCTACCTGACGGTGACCCTGGCCACCGGGTTTGCCCAGACGATTCCGGCCGGTACGACGCAGCTCATCACCATGACGACCGACGCCTCGCAGTGGATGGCGGAGGGGTTCGGGAGCGGGATGGCCGGAGTGAGTGCCGCGTACTATGCCATCACCAGGCCGATGATGCTCGACCTGCAGGACAAACTGGGCTTCAACTTCACGCCGGGACCTGACCGGGTGGGCATCTACATCAACGCCAAAGGGGACACCGAGACACCTATCTGGTTGCAGCATGTCAGCCAGTTGCAAGTGAACGAGGTGTCGATCGTTGTCAGTGGAATATCGTCGTACGTGACGATCACCGACGGCCATACCGTGGCCACGTCGAACTACTACACCGCGAACTTCCTGGCTATCGCCAATGGCGCCTCCCACATCACGCTCAGCAACTACACAATTGGCAATCTGTGGTCCGATGACGACTATGTGTGCAACAGCGCGATGATCTGCTTCGTCACCGGCGGCCTGAAGTTGGCGACCGCGACCGACATCCTGATCGACAATGTGACTTTCACGGTGTCGCAGACAACGGGAAGCTGTTTGGCGGACAACCCGTCCGGTTGCGTGGCCAACGCCATCGTGCTCGACACCGAGTACGACGACAACCCGATCAGTATCGACGGCCTCGTGGTTCGCAACTCGAAGTTCGAGAACCTGTGGAAGGGCGGTGACGCGCCAACGGTGTTCAGTGCCGGGGCTACCCTCGCCAACTCGGTCAGGCTCGCCAATTTCGATTTTGACCATAACTGGATCCACAACAGCGGGTCGTCGTACACGAATGGGTATCCCTACCAGTCGTCGGTCTACCTGCCGTACGGCACGAAGGGCGTCCTGAGCGGGAAGAACTACATTCGGAACAACACCTTTGAGGCGGACTCGAAGCACCCGATCACCACGGCTATCGGCTACCTGGGGCCGATCGGGTCGGCATCGGTGCCGACGACCGCCTCCACCCTCTATATTCAGGACAACTCCTTCCAGGGCTACACCAAGGAAACGATCCTGCTGCGCAACGCGGGGTTGGTGACGGTCGAGCGCAACACGTTCGGGTCCGAGGTGGGCAGTCAGGCGACGACCGCCGATGAGGAGAAATCCGACACCAACGGCGGTCTCCTGATGGTACATAACGACCAGTACTCCAACCTGAAGATCGCCACGTGGTACCCGACGGCCACGGCCGCGACCGTCGACTCGGATTGCGCGGTCGCCCTGGCCGTCACCCCGCCGACTAGTGCGACCGCGCCCGCGCCGAGTACGGTGCCCGTCACTCCGGTCCGTCTTGACGTGTACTGGAACAGCGCGGCGAACCCGAGCAAGGCGGAGGTGTTCGTCGCCTCGACCGACGCGACCCTGACGAAAGCGCAGACGATCACCGTGACGGCGCCCGACAAGGCGATCGACGCCGGCGGCAACGTCACGGGGTACTTCCGGCTCCAGACCCAGGCCCTCGGCACCCCCGCGTACGGCCAACTGGCCTCGTCGCAGTTCTCCCGGGCCATTCCCGTCTCGGGCAACTGCAAGAAGCGCAACGTCACCGGTATCGAGCCGGCGTCGGGGCCCATCAAGGGTGGCGGTACGCTCACCATCACCGGCAACGGGCTGACCGATTATGGGAAGACGACCGGCTACCTGGCGGTGCCGTACCTTGACTTCGACGGGTTGGCCGCGATCAACACCGGGGTACCGTTCACCGCGGCCACGCAGGTGACAACCTCGTACACCCTCACCGACCAGACGCAACAGACCATCTGGGGTACGGCGGGGGTGCGACCTGCGAGTGCCCTCCAGTCGACGACCGGGCGGAACCCCCGGTTCTACTACGGGGCCGTCAACGACCCGTCCCAGGACGGTGCGGCGGTGGCGCTGAACACGCCGGTCACCGTGGTCGCCGGGAACAAGGTCCTCACGGTCAGCGGGGCGTCGCCCATCACTATCGGTACCACCGCCACCGGCAACAACACCCCAATCGTCGCGGGCAACTCCGCGGCGAATGCGACGGGTGGTTTCACCGGGTGGATGAGCCAGTTCCTCATCGTGGACGGCGGTACGGGCACACCGCTGTTCGACGGCCGTCCGGCGTACGACCCAGCGACGGGACGTTATGGCTTGTGGGACACAGTGAAATCATTGTTCTTTAGCAATGTTAGTAGTACGGGTGTCATCAGCGGGCCGACGGCCAGCCTCGCCGTCACCCTCTCGGGCGTGGGCAGCGGCGACACCCTGGTCAGCCAGGCCTGTACGAATCTCGCCATCCCCGCCCCGAGCACGCTGACCTGCACGATCCCGCCGTCGATGCTGGGCGGCGACCGGACCGGCCCGGCGCAGGTGGCGGTGCGGTGGACCGACGCGTCGGGGACGCGCACGCTGATCAACGTCCTCACGTACATTTACACGTGGCCGACGCCGACTCTGACGACGTACGCCCCGGCGGAGGGCGGCGTGGCCGGGGGCGACCACGGGACGTGCGCGGCGACCGGGGACGGTTTCCTCACCTACCTGGACGGGACGAGTTTCACCGGTACGGCGTGGGTCGACCCGGGCCTGACTCTCACGGCCACCTCGCGGGTCGTCGTCCGGTTCCGGTACGCCGACGCGACGACGGCCGGTACTGTGGTCGGCGGGACGGCGGGGACCGCGCAGTTCGGCTTTGCCCGGGCGGGGACGACCTGGCAGACGACGTACGGTACGCAGACAGCGGCGTACGGGACAACTGACGCTAACTGGCACACCGTCGATATCTCGGGGACTGGTACGACGCTGGACAACAAGGTGGTGGCGGCGGGTTCCTCTCTGGGTGGCGCGGTCCCGTACGTCCTCGGCGGTGTTATGGTAAATGGTGCTCTGACTTCGGGTTTTGTGGGTGAGATCGGGCAAGTGCTGGTGTATGACGCCGCGACGCTCATCCACAATCTGGTACCCGCCGCGTGGACGGTGGCCGACCAGACGGTGTACGGCTTCGTGGACCAGGAGACGGGCCAGCTCTGGCCAAGTGCCGGTGGCGGGGCGCTCACGGGGACCTTCGACGGGGTGCCGTACGCGGTCAACCCGACCACCCTGACCCTCGATGGCAAACCGGTGACGGGTGTCACGGTGACGTCGGTGACGGCGCTCAGTTGTACGGCGCTCCCGCCGCACGCTCCGGGCACGATGGCCGCGGTGGTGACGGTCGCCGGCGCGGCCTCCGCCAAGCTCGCCGGGGCCCACGTCTATCTGCCCAACGGGACCCTGCAGGTCGAGACGCTCGGCTGGTCCTGCCCAGGCGGGGAGACGAAGTACGACGACGTCGTCGCCCGCTGTCGCCCGGTCGCGGCCGGTGGCGTCGTCGCGGGACGCCTCACGCTGACGTACACGACGACGTACGTGCAGACCGGGCCGGAGTCGACCGGCGGGCTGACCGATATCACCGTGCGGGACAACGAAGGCCAAGTCGTCTGCGTGATTGCCGACCTGCCGCTCAACACGCCCGTCCACTGCGTCGAGGCTGCGGACGGGACCACGACCGGCGGGACCACGACGGGCGGGTGAACGCGTGTCCGGCGGGCGGGATGACTGCACATGGCTTGGGGTGAATCGTCTAGGATAGCATCACTGACTACGAACAGGAGGTGCTCCCATGACAATCAACTACAACATTGCCCTTATCGGGTTTGGTAACGTGAACCGTACGCTGGCCGAGGTGATCCGGACTACCGGGAGCACCATCGCCCGCGACCTCGGCTTCACCCTCACGGTGACCGCGATCACGGATCTGCGGTTCGGCGCACTGGTCGACGCGGGCGGGATCGACCTCGACGCCGTCCTGGCCCTGGCGCCCGGGGAGACGTTTGTGGGCCTCGGCGGTACGGCGGAGTGCGACAATGAAACTGTCATTCGTACCGCTCCGGCCGACATCATCGCCGAGGCGACCTTCACCAACCCGAACAACGGCCAACCCGCCCTCGACCACGTCCGGTGGGCGCTGGCGGCGGGACGCTCGGTCTGTACAACGAACAAGGGTCCGGCTGCCTTCGCCGCGCGCGAGCTCCGGGAACTGGCCCGGCAAAACGGGGTCCGGTTCGAGTACGAGGGCGCGGTCATGAGCGGTACGCCGGTGCTGCGCCTCGCCGCCGGCCCTCTCCGCGGGGTCGGGATGCGCGGTTTCTCCGGGATCCTGAACGGGACAAGCAACTACATCCTGGGCCGCCTCGAGGCCGGGATGGGGCAGGCGGAGGCGATCCGGGAGGCACAGGAGCGGGGGTACGCGGAGGCCAACCCGACCGCCGACATCGGCGGTTCCGACGTCCGGCTCAAGGTGATGGTACTTGTCGAAGCCCTTTTCGGCGTGGTCTTGGCGCCGGCGGACATCCCTCTGACGGGGATCACCGGCATCACCCCCGAGCTGGTCGCCGCAGCGGCGGCGCAGGGTACCAAGTGGAAACTGATCGGCCAGGCGGTCCGGGGCGAGGACGGGCGCGTGACCGCGTCGGTGGCGCCCCAGATGCTCGGGTCGGATCACCCGCTGGCCGGGATCACCGGGGTCACCAACGCGCTGATGTTCGACACGGATTTCCTGGGCCAGGTCACCATCTCCGGGCCGGGCGCCGGGCGGCGGGAGACCGCGTACGCCCTCCTCTCCGACATCATCGCCATCCACGACTCCCGGGCCTAACGCTACGGAGACCGTACGACCGTACGACCACCCAGAAATGTCGGAAGCCCGTTGTAGACTGCGAGCCGAAGGAGGTGGCGGATGGACTTCGAGACGCACAATGTGGAATGGAAGTCGTCCTGGCGGGACGAGTACCTGAAGTGGATCTGTGGGTTCGCCAACGCCCAGGGCGGGGTCTTGGAGATTGGCAGGAGCGACAACGGTACGGTCGTCGGCGTCTCTGACGCGCGCCAACTCCTCACGGAGATCCCCAACAAGGTCAACTCGGGGATGGGCATCCTGGTGGACGTCGACCTGGCGACCGATGACGGACTCCAGTACCTTGTCATCACCGTACGCCCGTACCCGAACCCGATCAGTTACCACGGCAAGTATTACGTACGGTCGGGAGCGACGAATCGGGAGCTGACCGGCAACGCGCTAGACGAGTTCATGCTTCGCAAGGAGGGCCGGACGTGGGACAGCGTCCCGGTTCCCGGCGTCGGCGTGGACGATCTGTACGGGGAAGCGTTCTGGGAGTTCCGGCAGAAGGCGCTATCCAGCAAGCGGCTGACGGAAGCCGACCTGGACATCAGTGATGCGGCGCTCATTGATAGTCTGCGGCTCGGCGAGGGCAGGTACCTGACGCGGGCGGCGATCCTGCTGTTCCACCGCGACCCCGAGAAGTGGGTCCGCGGCGCGTCGGTCAGGATCGGCTACTTCGAAACCGGGGCCGATCTGCTCTTCCAGGATGAGCTGCACGGTCCGCTCATCACGCTGGCCGACCGGGTGCTGGACCTGATTTACACCAAGTATTTCCGCGCGTACATCACCTACGAAGGCATTCAGCGGGTCGAGAACTTTCCGGTGCCCCAGGCGGCCATGCGGGAGGCGGTACTGAACGCGATCGTCCACCGCGACTATTCCACCGGCGTGCCCATCCAGATCAAGGTGTTTCCTCACGAGGTCATCATCTACAACGACGGCGGCTTGCCAGATGACTGGACGGTCGACGACCTGCTGGGGCAACACCGCTCCCAGCCGCGCAACCCTGGTATTGCGGGTGCGTTCTTCCGCTCCGGCCAGATTGAGACCTGGGGGCGCGGGATCGTGAAGATCGAAGAGGCTTGTCGGGCCGATAACAAACCGCTGCCGGTCTTCCGTGTCAAGTCGCGGGAGGTGAGTGCGGCCTTCCCGGTTCGGGTCGGTGAACCTCCCGCGTCTACGACAGGTGTCGATGATGCTGGGCGGGTTGAGTATCATATTGAGCAAGTTGATGAGCAAGTTGATGAGCAAGTTCTGAGTATGTTGCTCATCGCCCGTACTCCCGTGCCGCGCGCCTCTCTTCTGGCCGCGGCGGGTCTTGCTGACGCTTACCTGAACTACCGGAACCACGTCGTACCGCTGCTGGATCGTGGACTGCTCGTTCGTACCATTCCGGACAAGCCGAGGGCGAAGACCCAACGGTATGTTCTGACTGAACTGGGCCGGGCGGTCATCGGAAACGCGAAAGCCTAGTCCCAACGCCCAGGGTGCCCGCTACCGGGACGCGTAGTACGCGTTGATGCCTTCCTGGAGGATGGCGTGCAACTCGGTCAGGCGGTCGGCCTGGGCCAGCTCCTCGGGGGTGGGGGTCCGGTCGGGGTTGGATGTGTCAATGTCGGGGATGTCGAAACTGATGTCCGGGTTGGGGAGGTACCCGTCCGGCAGCTTGTCTGTTGACTGATTCTCCGCCCACCACTCCTCGATGAGTTTCATCTGCGCGGGGTCGAAGTTGGGGCAGGCGGCGAGCAACTGGCGGAGCTGGGACGGCGTGATGGTACCGGGCAGCGTGATCGTCGGCCATGGGGCGCCGTCGAGGGAGGCCGGCATCTGGGAGTCCTTGATGGTGGGGAAGCCGTTGTCCCGCGCGCAGGAGGCCCACTTGTTGTTGGCTTCGACCTGGACCTGGAACTGGCGGGGATCGGTCAGGCCCGACGGCTGGCCCTGCGCGCTTGCCTCGTCGTACCCCGACTTCGTGAGGCATTGGACGTACGGTTCTGACTTGTCCACACCGTCCAGGATCAGGCCGGGCGTGGTGTCGTGGCTAGTCATGAAGGCTTCCACCGCGGGCGGGAGGTCCACCGCGCCGCCCTCGAGGTCGTAACCGCTCATGGCCAGGATCCCGTCGCCGTAACGGTAGACGTACGCCCGGTAGCCGACGTACGTCACCAACGTCAGTTTGCCCTCGTAGTTGGGCTGTAGCTCGGTGTTGATCCCGGCGTCGGTCATGCAGCTCTGGAACGCTTTGGCGACCGCGTCGAGGCTCGTCGCCGGGCCCGTGGTACCGAGCGTCGGCAGGCCGGTGTCCTTCGTACAGCCGGCCAACGCGACGGCGGCCAGACCGGCCAGGCCGGCCGCGGCGACCCGCCGAAGGGTAAGTTTCATGTCCATCCTCCTGGTTGATATCAGTTTAAAGGGCGCGGACTCACTTTTCAACGCGGGCGTAGAGCCGGAGGTACGTGACTGCGGCGACCGCGGTGGCGAGGTTGAGGCTGGAAACGTGGGCGCGCATGGGCAGGGCGACAATGGCGTCGCAGCGGGTACGTACCTCTTCTGACAAGCCAGTACGCTCCGAGCCGAAGGCAAAAATCGTGGGACCGGGACCAGCGGCGGGGTCGAACGTCGTACCGTCCGCGTCGAGGCCGACGAGTGTGAACGGGGTCTGGGTACGGACGGCGTCCAGCTCGGCGAGGAGGGTGGGCGACCCCCAGCAGGGGACGGCCCACTGCAACCCGGCGGCACCGCGGACCGCCGCGGGGTCGGTCACGCTGGCCGGGCCGTGGACGAGCACGCCGGCGGCCCCCGTCGCCGCCGCGACCCGGATCACCGCCCCCAGGTTCTTCGAGTTCCGCGGGTCGTCCAACAGGATCGTCGGGCCCGCCGACGGACAGGGCTGCGGGCCGGGGGGACAGGGCTGGTGGCCCGCTCGGGGAAGGGCGTCGGCGAGGGTCCAGGCGGGGGGCCGGGCGTAGGCCAGGACGCCGGTGTGGACGGGCCCACTCGCCCGCTCGCGGAGTTCGGCCGGTGTCACCACCCGCGCCCGCTGCTCGAGCAGGGGCCGGAGGTCGGGTGCGAGTACGTTTGCCGTTGTCAGAGCCTTGTCCAGGTCGCTGGTGAGGATGTCGGTGAGGGTGGCGCCAAAGCGTACGGCGTGCTTTACCGCGTGCAAACCCTCCAGGGCTACCAGGGACTCCATACCTTGTAGACTACCGGGGACCCTCCCCGCGCGGAGTGACGCGGGCTGGCGGGTGACATGTCTTCGCACCAGCGGGTCATACCGTACGGGTGGGGGCACGGGTGTGAAACCATGTCGCCCGTAACCCGGAATCCGGCGACATAGCTTCGCACGCCTGCCACCGTACCGCCGGAAAGGCACACGGGTGCGAGGCCATGTCAGACTGCCCACACGCAGTCGCGACCACGCCGCCTGGCCAGGCTTGCACCCGGGCCGGCCGTGGCCGGATTAACCCACCCACCCCACCCCACGAAGCCCCCGCTGGGGGACGCGCGAGTGATAGCATTCGCGGGCGTTTTCTGTCATACTCAACCTATGGCAGCAAACATGCCGTTGCGGCGGCCCGGAAACCACCGGCCGAAATTGCGGGTCGGTCTTGGTCTGGCGGTGGCACTGTTGTTTGGCGCGTGCTCGGTCCAGCCGGTGGCTGCTCCGGTGGATGACACGGCGTTTTGGCACCACCTCCAGGTCAACGCCCTTGAGGCGGACCCGCCGACCTCCGTGGCGGAGCTGGTGGGCCGGGCTGACGTGATTGTCACCGGCCGGGTGCGGGGCGTGGAAACCGGGCCGTCCGCAGGACCCACGCAGGGGCCGGCCACGCCGCTGGTAGCGCTGGTGGTACGGGCCGACTCGGTGATCAAAGGGGAGTTGACTAGCCAAGACGTCAAGATCGTCGTGGCACCGTTCAGCCCGGTCGACACGGTTCTGCAGACGAAACCCGCCGGTAACCAGGCGATCTTCTTCCTGAAACCGGCCACACAACCTGGTTACTATTCTTGTGTTTCCCAGTGGGGGCTGGTCGAGGACACACCCGACGGGTTGGTCACGGTCGTGGAGCCGGTCCAGTCGGCCCTCGTGAACGCCGGCCAGGGGGCGACCCCGAAGACCTTTGCCGAGTTCGTGGACGAGGTCGGCGTACTGGTTCGGGCGGGCTAGGCCAGGGAACCACTGATTTACCATGTGCCGCCATCCGAACGCCAGGACGGGCGATCTCCGACTACCATATGTTGCGGTGGACGTCCAGTCCACGTACAACATATGGTAGTCGGATCTCATCCCGCCTGGCACCCGGCTGACGACGCAGCGTAAATCAGCACTTCCCCAGGCGAGCCGCGTCCCAGCGCCCAGGGACCGGGGTACCGCAGTGGGTACACGTACCTCCGGCCAGGCCGACCACTTCCACCTCGTACCCCCGGCGCCGGATCAGGAGCGCCCCGCAGTTAGGACAGTGCGTCGCCCCGCCCGCCTCGTCGACCACGTTGCCCGTGTAGACGAACTGAAGCCCGGCGTCGAGGGCGATCTGTCGGGCGCGTTGGAGGGTTGACAAGGGAGTACGGGGGACATCGCGGAGCCGGTTGTCGGGGTGGAAGGCGGTGAAGTGGAGGGGTACCCCGGACCCGAGTTCGCCGCCGACCCACTCGGTGAGCGCCCGGATCTCGGCGTCCGAGTCATTCAGGCCGGGGATGAGCAGGGTCGTGATCTCGACCCAGCAGGTGGTCTCGTGGACAACGTACGCGAGCGTTTCCAGGATCACCTCCAGCCGCCCGCCGACGACTCGCCGGTAGAAATCGGGGTTGAAGCTCTTGAGGTCGATGTTGGCCGCGTCCATGGCGCCGAAGAGGTCGCGCCGGGGCTCGTCACAGATGTACCCCGCTGTCACAGCCACATTGGCGATCCCTGCCTCCCGACAGGCAATAGCAGTGTCGAGGGCATACTCGGCGAAAATGATAGGATCATTGTACGTGTAGGCGACACTGTGGCAGCCCCGTCGTACCGCCGCCGCGGCGATCTCGGCCGGACCCGCCGCCACCTGCAGCCGGTCGAAGTCCCGCGCGGCCGAAATCTCCCAGTTCTGACAAAACCGGCAAGCAAGGTTGCAGCCGGCGGTGCCGAAACTCAGGGCGGACGACCCCGGTAGGAAGTGGTAGAGCGGCTTCTTCTCGATCGGGTCGACGGCGAAGCCGGATGATCGTCCGTACGTTGTGAGCGAAAGTCCGCCGTCCACGTTCTCCCGGACGAAGCAGAACCCGCGCTGCCCCGGTCGCAACCGGCAATGACGGGGGCAGAGATCGCACTCGACCCGGCCGTCCTCCCGGGCATGCCAGTAGCGGGCGGGTACCCCGGGTGGGGCGGGCGGTCTCATCGTGGCTCCTCGTACGCGGTCACGGCGTACCGCTCAATCCGGACATCCGGGCCCCAGTAGTCGCCCGGCAAACCTGCCTTGCGTAAGAGG
>JAIRVA010000134.1 GCA_031254155.1 Propionibacteriaceae bacterium | reverse complement strand
AGTGTACCCCGATATTCTCAGAAAATGAAGACTAAAAGGTCTTGACAAACATGATGAGTGTAGTGTATTTAGAGATCGATGCGATATATACTCCTTGACAAGGTGGGATAATAATTTCTTTCTAGTAAGACTGCGGTCGTACCCCCACGAGAAAACTCGAAAAAACCCTCTCAGTATGTGGCAACAAATGGCAATCGGCTCTTCTGGGCGGGTCCCGCGGCCAGATCGACGTTGTCTTGGCGCGACCGATGTGACAGGCTTCTCGGTGTGCGGTCATATCTGAAAGTGTTGAGAGTTCCCGGCGCCCTCGCGTTCTGCCTCGCCGGGCTGCTGGCGCGGTTCGGCGGCGCGATGGTCGGAATTGGTACCGTCCTGATGGCGTCGAGCCTGTACGGCAGCTACGGGCTCGCCGGCGGGCTCGCGGCGGCGAACGCCGTCGCCTGGGCGCTTGGGACGGCGTACCTCTCGCACCTGGTCGACCGCCACGGCCAGCGGAAGATCATGCTGCCCGCCGCGCTGGTGTCGGCCGGCGCACTGGCGGCGATGATCATCCTCGCGCTCGCGGCGGCCCCCCTGCCGTACTTGTTCGTGTGCACGATCCTGTCGGGGCTCGCCGGCGGGTCTCCGGGCGCGATGGTACGGGCGCGCTGGAGCAACGTCCTCACGTCGTCGCGGGATCTCCACACCGCGTACTCGCTCGAATCGACCCTGGACGAGGTGACCTTCGTCGTCGGACCCGTGCTGGCCACGATGCTCGCCACCTCGGTCCACCCGGTCGCCGGACTCGTCGGACCGGTCATCCTGGGCGCGGGCGGCGCACTCGTCTTCTACTCGCTCACCGCCACCGAGCCCAAGGTCGCGCCGATTGAGCCCGGCTCGCACCAGCGCAGCCGCTTCATCCTGACCTACCCCGGCCTGGCCGTCGTCGTCGCGGTCGGCCTGCTCATGGGGTGCATGTTCGGGAGCATCGACGTCACCACCGTGGCGGCGACCTCCGCCTGGGGGGCGCGACAACTCGCGGGCGTCATCCTGGGGGTGATCTCGCTGGGGTCGGCGTCGGGCGGCCTGCTGTACGGCTCCCGCGGCTGGGTGAGCCCGCTGTGGAAACGGTTCGTCATCGGCATCTGCTTCTTCGGCGCTTCGGTCTGCCTGCTCTTCCTCGCCACGGGCCCACTGCTCCTGGGCGTTTTCGGCTTCATCGCCGGGTTCGCCGTCGCGCCCTCGTTCATCAACGCCAACGGGCTCATCGGCCAGATCGTTCCCGCCAACCGCCTGACCGAGGGGCTCGCCTGGCTCGGCACGGCCATCGGCATCGGGGTCTCCATCGGCTCGACGCTGGCCGGTCAGGTCATTGACACGTACGGGTACCACGCGGGGTACCTCTGCCCTGTCACCGCCGGTGTGACCGCCTGCGTCGTCGCCCTCTCGTCGATCCCGCTGCTCCGGCGGGTGGCGAGCGGCGCCGCGGCCGCACGTAGCTGATGTGGTCGCTCACACGGGTTTCACGTGGACGCCCCAGCGGGGTAGAATTAGCACTCGGCGCTGGCGAGTGCCAGTTACATGCACACGGAGGATGAATGCCGATCTATCAGTACCACTGCACGTCATGCGGAGCCGACCTGGAGATTTTCCAGCACATGGTCGACCCGACGCTCACGGTCTGCCCCGAGTGCCAGGGCCAGCTCCGCAAGGTGTTTTCCCCAGTGGGAATCGTGTTCAAGGGGTCCGGCTTCTACGCGACAGACAGCAAGAAGAGTTCATCGACCACGAGTTTGCCGGCGAGTCCGGCCGCTCCCCACGAGCCCGCCCCGGCCAGTCCCGCGGCCCCGGAGAAGACCGCCGCCCCGGCTAGTCCGGCTGGTTCGGCTGGTTCGGCTAGTACGCCGAATGCGACCGGCACGACCAGCGCGAGTACCGGTGCAACGACAAACTAACGGCAACCCGTCCGCGGCAGCGGCGACTTGTGGATAACTTCTTCTTTTGTTCGTCGCCTGTGGATAGATCGCAAATCGGCGTCAGAACCCATCATGGTACTGGGTATGACTCATCTCACATCTCTGCTGCGACGGATCCTGGTTCACCGGCGACTGCTCGCAACGCTCTCAGCCATGGTCTGCGTGTTCGCTGTCTGTTCGATCGCCACGGGCCGGGGCACGGTCACTGTCGAGGTTCTGACCGCGGCTGGCCGGGTGCCGGCGGGTACGACGATCACGAGTGGACAGGTCCGTACGACGTCCGTACCGGCCACCCTGGTACCAGACGGCGCCGTCACGCGGCTCGCCGACGTCACAGGCCAGATGACCGCGGCGGCGATCGCCCGGGGTGCCATCCTGACCACCGATAATTTCGTCGCCCCGGCCCAGGCCGCCGCCGGACACGTCATCATCTCCATACCCGTCGCCGTCGAAACCCTCACGATCCTCAAGCCCGGCGACCACGTGTCACTCTTCCTCTCCAACTCGGCGACCGGAGAGGTGGTGGTCGCTCGCGGCGTCCGGGTGGTGACGATCCCGACCAGCAGTTCGTCCGGCCTCTTCTCGTCGGGCGGCGCCTCGGTCATCCTGGCCGAGGTCCCGGAGGACATCGCGACCCAGATCACCTCGGCTGGTGGCCTGGGCTCGACCACGGTGGCGATCGAGTGAGGTTTGGTACGGGTTACCACCGGTTTCCGGGCCCCACCTGGGAGGTAAGCCGTACCAAACCTCCACCCGTACCATCTCCAGTAAGCTTGAGGCCATGGATGCGCTGCTCGAAGGCGTGGTGGCGTACCGCGGTGACGCCATACACATCCCCCCAAGCCCCGACTACGGCGCGTACCCGCCAGTCGGCTCGTACCGTACCCCCCAACCGATGTACGATCGACGTGAACGAAGGAGCACGCATGACAACTATCGCAGTCCTGGGCGCCGGAGTCATGGCGTCCGCGTTGACGAACCCGGCGCTGGACAACGGCCATGAGGTACGCCTGGTCGGTACCCACCTCGACGACCACATCATCGACTCGCTCCAGGCGACGCGGGTCCACCCCGTCCTCGGCGTCGCGCTGCGCGACGAACTCATCCCGTACCACTTCGCCGAAGCTGACCACGTTTTCGACGACGCCGAGGTGGTCATGGTCGGCGTCAACTCGTTCGGCATCGACTGGATGGGCGAGCAGCTGCGCCGCCGCCTGCGCCCCGGCCAGAAGGTCCTTGTCATCACGAAGGGCATTCACGCTGACGCCGACGGTACGCTCACCATCCTCCCCCGCGTCCTCCAACGGGCGGTCGGCGACATCGCCGACGCGGTCACCTGGTCGGCCATCGTGGGCCCCTGCATCGCGGGCGAACTCGCCGTGCGGCGGGACTCCTGCGTGGTGTTCAACGGCGAGGACCAGGCCTCCCTTGACTTCCTCGCGGGCCTCTACCGGACGGATTACTACCACGTCTGGACCTCCACCGACTTCGTCGGCCACGAGGTTGGCGCCGCGACCAAGAACGTCTACGCCTTCGGTGCGGGCTTCGCCGCCGGGCTGCTCGCCGCGCGGGGCGAGAGTGACGGGCCGAACCGGATGTACAACTACTCGGCCGCCCTGTTCGCCCAGGGTTCGCGCGAGATCCACCAGTTCATCGCCCTGCTGGGCGGCGACCCCCGGACCGCCGACGGCCTGGGCGGGGTCGGCGACATGTTCGTCACGAGCATGGGCGGGCGCAACGTCCGCGCGGGCGAGTTCGTCGGCCGCGGGATCCCGTTCTCAGAGGTACGAAACGTCCACATGGCCGGCATCACCCTCGAGGGCGTGGCCGCGGTCCGCGTGATCGGGGCGGCGCTGGAGCGGCTCACCGAGCGCGGGGTGGTCACCCCGGCCGACTTCCCGCTCGCCCGGTACCTCTACCAGATCGTCGAGCACGACGCCCCCCTCGACATGCCCTGGGAGACCTTCTTCGCGTAACCAGGCAGTTCAGTGCTGCCACAGGCTCGCGATGGGCAGCCCGATCACCCGGTCGCCCAACACGTACCCCCGCGTCGACGTCCCGAGGACCACCCCGCCACGGAAGCGGGAGCCGAGCCGCGCCGCCAGGGAGCGGATGCCCGCCGCCTGGTCGAGATGGCTCTGACCCATGTCTCCCGGCGAAATATGGCACACTGCGTCGAACGTTTATGGCATAGTTAGTCGAACGTTTACAGTCCTACTACCCGAACGCTTGCAGGACATCCGCACCGTCGAAACCCGCCCGTCAGGCGCGCAACGCCGAGTCATCGACTAGAAGAGGCCGAACACCAACAGAAGGGCGCGCTCAAGTTCCCCTAGCTCTTCGACGGAAAGCCGACCAACAAAGTCGCCCAGTTCAAGGTCTGGGTTCACGACAGTGGTTTGCTCAACTAGGACAAACGTCCGCTCGCCGCCCAACTCGATCTGTGGCCGGAAGACTGTGGGCCGTGCCCGGGTCGAAGTAGGCGCGACAATGAGCGTGGAGAGCATTAGGTCGTCTGATTGTACGACCACAGCGTAACGAACTCCCGACTGCTTATGTCCGCGTGTGTCATGCGGTCGAAAACGGTAAATGTCACCACGCACGACGTGCCCTCATGTCATCGAACACCACGTGGGTCTCGGCCCGGTCCGCCTCATCTCGTGCGACCGCGAGCGACTCCTCACGCATCTGGGCGAGCACACGTGCCCTGTCAAGAGCGGCAACCGCTTCACGAACGACTTCCGATCGAGTCTGGCCAGTTTGGCTAACCAGTCGGTTGAGAGCAGTACTTGTTGATTCATCCAGTCGGACTGCCAGTTGAGTCATACGTCAAGTATGACACATCGCACGACAGATGGTACTCGTCAACAATGGGCAGTCTTCACAATTTCGCGATCACCAAGCTGACTGGCACCGCCTCAGTTGGCGGACCAGGCGAAGACTTCGCCCGTCGGTCCGGCCACGCTGACCCTAGTACCGTGGGTGAGGTCCAGGGTGACGTCGAGCCAGTTCGTACCGTTCGCCGGGTCGCTCA
The DNA here is from genome assembly GCA_031254155.1 of Propionibacteriaceae bacterium. GTDB lineage: Bacteria > Actinomycetota > Actinomycetes > Propionibacteriales > Propionibacteriaceae > WQYJ01. The sequence goes on along the minus strand of JAIRVA010000134.1, from coordinate 12,207 downwards.
CGCGGTACACGTACTGCTCGCAGGCCAGCGCCTGGTTCGTCACCTCGGCGCGCCCGAGCCACGGGTGTTCCCGGCGCACCGCGATGAGCCGGCGCGTCAGGTCGTACATCCACCAGCCGTTCGGCGCGAGTTCGCCCGGCGTCGCGGGGAACGCGGGCCGTACGGCGTCGTCACCGCCCGCCCGGTCCTCCTTGACGCCCGTGTACGCCTGCTCGTCACCGTAATAGATGTGTGGCGACCCGCCCACGGTCGCGAGGACGACGAGTGCCAGGACGGCGCCCGCCGGGCCAACTTGGGACGCGATCCGGGTCACGTCGTGGTTGCCGATGAAGGTGACGGGCTGGAACGCCCGCACAAACTCGCCATGCCGCTTCAGCGCCCAGGACAGCTCGAAGAAGTTGCGCGCCTTGACTGACGACCAGATGGCCTTCCACAGCTCGTACTGTGTGACCGAGTCGAGCGTCGACCGGTTGACGAAGTCCACTTTGTTCCCGTGGATGAGTTCGCCGAAGAAGTACGCGCGCGGGAACTCGGCCCGGACCGTCGGTACGACCCGCCCCCAGAAGTCCGGCCCGGTCGCGTAGGCGGCGTCGAGGCGCCACCCGTCCGCGCCGCGGTCCAGCCAGTGCCCCATCACCTGCCGGGTGAGCTCCGCCACGCACTCCGCGCCGTGGTTCAGCTCGATGAGATCCGGGTGCCCCTCGAAGACCCGTGCCTTGCCACCCGACCACACGAAGAACTCCGACGCGCGGGCGTCCAGGTTCAGCGCCGCCTGGTACAGCGGGTGCTGGACGCCCACGTGGTTGAACACCCCGTCGAGCAGCACCTTGAGACCGTGGCCATGTGCCGCCGCGATGAGTGCGTCGAAGTCGGCCTCGTCGCCCAGCCGGGGGTCGATCCGGAAGTGGTCCACCGTGTCGTACCCGTGGGTCGAGGACGCGAAAACCGGTCCGAGCGACAACGTGTCCACGCCGAGCCCGGCGGCGTACTCCACCCAATCCGTCAGGCGCCGCAGCCGCGGGACAAACGGGTACGGGCTCTCGCCCCGGATGGGCGCACCGCAGAAACCCAGAGGGTAAACGTGCCAGGCAATCACAGCGATCCTTCCTTGAGCCGACTTACTGACTTCGACTCACTAACAGTTACTGATCCTAACTCACTAAGCGGTAGACTGGCAACATGCCCCGCAAGGACCTCCATCCCCGCCAGCGCCTCGACGCCCCCACCCGGACCTCGGCGATCATCGACGCGGCCGCCGACTGCTTCACGCGCCGTCCGTACGCCGAGGTCACCGTCGCCGAGATCGCGGCCGCCGCGGGCGCCTCGGAACCACTCGTCTACCGCTACTTCGCAACGAAAGCGACGTTGTACGCCGCCGTGGTCCGCCACGCGGTCACCGAACTGGGCGCGGCCCAGCGGGCCGCGATCGCCGCGCTGCACCCGCTCACGCCGGTCCACGCCAAGATCCGGGCCAGCCTCGGGGTCTACCTCGACCACATCGAGCACCATCCCCGCGCCTGGGCCGACGGCCTGGACGCCACCCAGGAGCCGCCCGAGGCGCTGGTGGTCCGGACGGCCGCGCGCGAGACGTACGTCACCGAACTGGCCGGGCTGCTCTCCCCCAACCCGGGCGCGCGCCATCGTTACGCCCTGTGGGGCTACTTCGGTTTTCTCGACGGCGCCTGCCTCGCGTGGACCCGGGCGGGCTGCCCGGCCGACGAGCGGAGCCCGCTCATCGAGGCGGCGCTGGGGAGCCTCCAGGGCGCGCTCGGCGACTGGGCGGCGTGAGACGCATCCGGGGCGTGAGATGTCCATACCTCGCCCCGGACAAACTGTCTAGACTTGGCCCTGGTCAGGGGACCACCGCTCAGGGACTTCAGCACCCTGTTCACGCGCCCACGCTGAAGAGGGAACGCCACCATGGACGACGTTGCAACTCTGGTTAATACCCCGCTCCACAAGCCCCGACGTATCGTCAGGCAGTTGCCGAACGCGATGTCGGTCTTACGGATCGCGGGCGCCCTCGTCCTCCCGCTCCTGATGTGGCGAAGCTGGGAGCAGACGATCCACGTACCCCTGCTGGGCACGTTCACCGGCGTACCGGTCGTCTGGCTCATCGCGTTCCTCATCCTCGCCCTGACGGACAAGGCGGACGGGACGGTGGCGCGCAAGTTCAAGGTCGAGAGTGAACTCGGCGCGACGCTCGACGCCGTCGGCGACGCAGTCTTGCTCGTGGTGGGCGCGACCTGCGTCTTCGTGGTCTTCGCGCGGGGCCTCACGCCCTTCCGGTTCTGGTTCTACGTCGGCATCATGGTGATGATCGTGGCGTACAAGTTCCTCGTGTACGCCGTCACGAAGCACCGCTTCGGTGTCGGCAACATGCTCCATTCCCTGCCCCACAAGGCGTTTGCCGTCGGCGCGGTCGTCGCAATCGCCCTCTGGGCGTTCACCCGCACTATGGACGCCTGGTCCATCCTGGCTCTGTGGGCGATCATCACGTACGCCGTCGTCGACGAGATCGTCTACATCCAGCGGGCGGCCACGTACAACGTGGACTTCAAGGGACACGGTTTCGAGAAGTACGAGGTCCGGAGCCGGCCCCTGAGTTGAGGAAAGTGACCGACACGCCCCGAGCACCTTCGTTTCATGCCGGGACGACACTCGCCACTCGAGCCGCCGACTGGTCAAGAAGGCGGGGCCATGTTGGACACACGAGCCCCGCCACATTTGCGACTCCAGATTAGGTTTGCGGGATGACGTTCCCATCTTCGCCGATCACCTGGCGCCCCGCGAGCGGAGCATCCAGTTGAACTTCGACGGTGTACACAATCATAATTGCTGGTCGTGCTCCATGCCCGGAAAGCCTGGTCGCTCCGGCTAGGCGGACTCCATCAGCCGTCTCCGTAACCCTGACCTTAGCCTCCTCACCAACTCCTCCCTGCACACCCACGGTAAGCGTTGAGGACCCTGGGCCTGTTGACGACCACCACGCGATGGACGTGTTCTCCCAGCGCGGGGAGAGGGCAAAGATAACGCCACCCACTACCACCGCAACAAGAACGACAACAACAATCACCCACCTGAAGCGGCGACCTGCGAGATTAGTAGCTGGCATCAGGTTAGCCTATCATGAGGACGCCGGGAAAACCGAAGTATGCCTCTCGGATATCCGTAAAGAACATCTCTGCCTTCACGGTCGCGCCCAAGATCTTCCAGTCTTTCATCCCCGAGATGATACCTTTTGCGACAACCTTTCCGTCGGCACCTACCGTGTAAACTGGGCCACCTGAGTCTCCGTGCAACACGCCCCCACCCCACTTGGTGGCCCTTGTTCCGTTGCGCAAGGTGGGCTTACCGGCGTCGTTCGTATATTGAACTATTATGTTTATCTCAGACACCGACCAACCGCAGATCTCACCTGCCGTCGAGCCACCAGTGCAGAACTGGTCACCGACAGCGGGCGATCTACTCCACATCGAACCAACCGTCGCGAGCGTGCTTGAGGTTGGGCCACCCGTGTACATGAGGGGACCGGCAGTGACACCCGCGGGTAGCTGGATGAGAGCGAGGTCACCTCTGAGAACGCTCGTCCCGGTCATGTAGACCGTACCAACGTTCGTATCCCACGTCTCCCGAGACCCGCTCGCCACCGTTCCCATAACGGCCCCACTCGGCGCATACACAGTCCCACCGGACGGAATACAGTGACCCGCAGTCAACATCATGTGCGTCGATCCACTGACCCAGGAGAACCCGGAACTACACCCGCCGACGGGGACATTGATCGCAGCCCCACCGCCGTATCTGGGGACATCCGACGCTCTCGAGTACGACGTGCTCGCCTCGAATGCCGGGTCAATCTCAATCACAATATCATCGACACCATACTTCTTGGCAAGAGACGACGTGACACCGGAAGTCAACTCGCGGAGTGTTACCACGACCTGGCCACTCGCACCAATTCCCGTCATCACCACGCCGGCATCCTTCAAAGACGACTCATTCCGTGCATCAAAAATGGCACTGCTCAATGCGTCAATCTGCTTTGCACTCCGATGGCCAGGCGACGCCGCGAGGTTGATCAAACCGGTCACGTCGATGCTCGGATCGTAGGCGGCAACCTCGCCCTTGCGAAGTGTCTTCGCGTACTCCCGTAGTTGTTTGGCGGCTGTTTTTCGGTCAGCCTTCGACAATGCGACCGCAGTGGGTGATGTGGCTGGGAGGACGACAGTACCATCTGTCACCACGGGGTACGCGAAGTCATCCGGTTCGTTCTGCGCAACCGCCAGAGCCGCCGCGTAGACCTCGACCAAGTCACCGGGAACACCGGTAAGCTCGTCACCGACACTCAGCCCAAATAAGTCAATATCCGCCTCACCAGGCGGGGGCGCGGCCATCGCGGGCGTTGCGACAGAGATGGCGCAAGCGACGGCCATTGGAACTCCGACCAACGCTCGCAGGGATCTTGGTACAGACATAAGACAACTCCTTTCGAGTAATTATGGGTTCGCCTTCTGAACTCGATTTGAGCCTATGCCTGACCCCTGGCAGAACAACAGTAACGAAAGTTAGGAAACCTTTGAACGCCACGTTGGGTTGGGATGAGTCAGGTTGGGAGCCGGCAGAGCGGGTTGTCACCCGGAGTATACTCAGTCTGTTCTTTATGTTTTCGCTGATCGGGCGCTCGTCGTACGACTTCGGCGATTAGCCGCTCCAACCGGTGGCGGCTCACTCTTCACGAACGGTACTTCCTTGCCACGTCCCTCAACTCGCCGTGCGGCGACAGACGACCCCACCGCCACTTTCGCCGACCTGGGCCTGCCCGCGGACTTGTTGGCCCGCTTGGCCCGCCTCCATTTCGAGCAGCCGACCCCGATTCAGGCGGCCGCGATCCCGTACTTGCTCGCCGGCCGGGATGTCGTGGGCGTCGCCCAGACGGGGACGGGAAAAACGGCGGCGTTCGGCCTGCCGCTGATCACCGGGCTGGATCCCACGGCGACCGGCGTCCAGGGCCTGGTCATGGTCCCGACCCGCGAGCTCGCACTCCAGACCGTCGAGGCGCTGGCCCGGCTGGGCGGCCACCGGTTACGGGTGACCGCGGTGTACGGCGGGGCGCCGTGGGCGGCCCAGCGACGGGCACTGCAGGAGGGTACGCAGATCGTCGTCGGTACGCCGGGACGGGTCATCGACCACCTCGAACGCCACACGCTCGACCTGTCAGACGTGAAGTACGTGGTCCTGGACGAGGGCGACGAGATGCTGAAGATGGGGTTCGCCGAGGAGGTCGACCGTATCCTCGACGCCGTACCCCAGCCGCACCAGACCGCCCTCTTCTCGGCCACCCTGCCGGCGTCGATCCGGGCCACCGTCGAACGCCACCTGGTCGACCCGCACCAGGTCTTCGTGGCCAAGCAGGCCACGACGGTGGACACCATCGACCAGAGCTTCATCGTCGCGCCCGACCGGCAAAAGTCGGCCGTCTTGGCGCGGGTTTTGGCGAGCAGCGGCGGCGGTGAGGCGACGTTGGTCTTTGTCAAGACCCGGGCGCGGGCCGACGAGGTGGGGTCGGCGCTGAACCTTCGGGGGTTCAAGGTCTCGGTTATGTCCGGCGACGTCGCCCAGGCCGAGCGCGAGCGGATCGTCGAACGGCTCCGCGCCGGGCAGATCGATGTCGTCGTCGCCACGGATGTGGCCGCCCGCGGTCTCGACGTGGAGCGGATCGGCGTGGTGGTGAACGTTGACCTGCCTCATCAGGCCGAGATGTACGTCCACCGCGTGGGCCGGACGGGCCGGGCCGGCCGCGGCGGACGGGCGGTCTCGCTGGTCACTCCCCGTGAAATCGCCCTGCTGCGCCGGATTGAGCGGACCACGGGTGCTTCCATCCAGGAGCTGTCCGTACCGTCGCTAGCCACGATCCAGCAAAACCGCTTGTCCGGGGTGATTGACCGGGTGGTCGCCCGCCTGGACGCCGGCGACCTCGACGACGCCCGGACGGGGATCGGCGCCGCCCTGGAAACCCTGGCCGCGGCGCGGCCGGGCGAACGGATCCGGGCCCTCGACCTCGCCATCGGTTTTCTCGCGCTGCAACTGGAAGACCAGCCGCTCACCCTGGACGACCCAGCCGACCTTGCCCTTGAGGCGAGCCTCACGACCCGCCGCCGCGAGGCTCCCCGGCACCCCGGTACCTCGTCCGAGTCTGGCCATCCGACCCGCTGGGGCCGTCGGGGGCGCGACGAGTTCCACCGGCCGGGCTCCCGGAGAGACGACGACGGGTACCGTGACGACCAACCCCGCCGCAGCCGGATGGCGGACCCCGGAACCGGCCGTACCGGTCGCCCGCCCCGCCCGGCCGCTGGCAAGAAACCCCGTCAGAAGCGAAAATACTGAACCGAGACCGTTGATACAGCGAGGACCAACCGCAACAGTATTGGCGGATGGCAGGGTGGCGGGATCCAGACTCTCAGGACGCCGCGCGGAGAACCTGTAGACTCGACGATTCTTCAGACAGTGTCTGGAGAATCGTGCCGGGCGGCCCTCACAATACCGGTCCAGTTGGCAGTGGAATGGTCGCCGCCGCCCCGCCCCCAAACTTACTCCACTGCGAGATACGAGGTATCCTGACGGAAATGCGTCATCGCCACGATGACGATCTCTTCCCCATCGACCACGTACCACAGATGATACGGAAACCGCCGTAGCGCCACCCGCCGCATTCCTGGGACTACTTCCCGAGATAGAAACGGAGACTTCGTAATTGCTTTGCTCGCCGACTCCGCACTGTTGAGCAGTCGACCGATCTGCTCGGGCGCGCGGTCCGCGTACCAGGCCAACGCATGGTCCAACTGACGCTGCGCGAGTCGCGCAACCGTCACGCGGTACATCAAACGTACTTCTGCCGCATGTCTTCGATGACGGCATCCCACTCGCGAGCGGCCACAGGATCTGCTCTATGCAGATTGAGACCTAGCCTCGCTTCGCGTAACTCGTGATCTGTCGGCGCCAGCGTCAACGAGTCCCAGAGCCGCCCCAGCAGAACCAAACGATCCCCATCCGGTAACGACTCCACTTCATGGAGTAACGTCGCAGATACCATAGCGCTAGTTTACCTCGCGTCGGGATCAGTCACGGAACTCTGGCGACAAGCGCGGGAACAAACTGCATCCCGGTCCTGGTCTGGGATGTGGAGATCCGCCGGATCATCTGCCATCACGAACGCGATCGCATCGTTGAACGCGAGGTATCGGCGGGCCGTGAACGCCCGGGGTCATTTCCTTGGGCGACCAGGCGGCGCTCAAATGCTTGTACCTGGTCACCCGTTCCCTCGACCCCACAGGAAAGGGACGAGTCAAGTGGGTCGGACGGTGGAATGCCGCGTTGAACGCCGTCGCCTTCGACGGGAGAATCAACCCGGCGGAGAACAGCTAAACCCGAAAACCACCAGAACCCAACCCACCGCTAATGAGATAGTCCCAGATGACCCGGTTGGGAGCCCAGGACACGGATACGACAGTGTTCTCGCGCGGGACTCCGGGCGGTACCTAATAACCACTGTACGTGCTGTCACTCTGACACAGTATGGGTGCTCACCGTCTTGGCGTTTGTTACCGGTTTCTGAAATACCGCATCAGTGAGCGTTCACGGGTAGCCAGGGTGCCGAGACCGGTGCCGAGGCTGGCGGTGAGGAGGGCGAGGCCGAGTGGCCAGCCTGCGGCCAGGGCGTACGCGCCGGGATCCGGCTCGTCCAGGAGCACGCCGAGGATGACGAGGGCGCCGCCGACGAGGCAGGTTCCCGTCACGGTCCACCACGCGGTCTCAATCTGGGTCTGGAGGAGAAGACCGACGCGGGGTACCCCGCAGTGGAGAGCGGAGGCGAGTTCAAGACGGCGTAACCGGATTGCCGCGAACGCGACGATCCCGATGAGGGCGGTTCCGGCGACGGGGAGCCACTTGGTCGGACGGTTGGCGTACAGCTGTGGGGGGTCGAGCGTGCTGCCCCTGGCGGGGTTGAGCTGGGTGACGACGGCGGAGCCTGGTGGTGTTCCGGGTACGAGACTGAGGGTGATGAGATCGGTGGTCTGGTTGTTCGGGGGCCACACGGTCATCCAGCACTGGTCGAACGGATGATCGCTCGGGGTTTCGGCGATGAGGGTGTAGCCCAGCCCGTCTGCCCGGCCATCCTTCGGCCACTCGTAGACCCCGGAGACGGGAAGGTCGCCGTGGCCCAGTGTCGCTAGGTGGTTGGCGGTGACATACTGGTCGGCGAGAGCCGTGCTCGCCATCAAGGTGCCGCCCGTCCCGCCGCCACGAAAGGTCAGCAGGGTGGCGAACCCGGACGAGACTTCGGAGAGAGGGAGCGGGGAGTACGGTGTTTGCGGTACGTCGACTCGGTCATCCGAGACCCGGATCGCGCCCGCCGCTTCCACGCCATCGATTCTGGCGAGGTCGTCGCATTGATGCCCGTCGACCGAACCGGCGGCGCTCAGGACGACGGTGGCACCGCCGCTGTCGTGAAAGTCCCGGATCTGGGTGTCGAGCACGCCGAGTTCGACAAGGTCCAGGCCACAGGTCCCGCCCATGATGACGACCCAGATGAGCACCAGGGGGACGACGCGGGCAGTGGCGGACAGACAGTTGCGAAAAGCTTCGCCGACAACGTGTTTAACCCGCATGGTCGCTCAGATCCACTATCGATCCGCAGGCTTGCCGGGCCAGCGGGTCATGGGTGGCGACGATGACGGCAGCGCCGGAGACGGCGGTGGCCGAGAGGACGCTGGCCACGGTTTCGGCGGCGTGACGGTCGAGTTGCGCGGTTGGTTCGTCGACCAGGAGCAGGTCGGGTGTCGACGCGACGGCGCGGGCCAGCATGAGCCGCTGGGCCTCGCCGCCGGAGAGATCGGCGAAAAGCCGGTCCGCCACGCCGAGCAGGTCGAACAGTTCCAGCGTGTCGAGCGCCCGGCATCTCGCCGTTTTCCGGCTCGTGCCTTGAGCGAGGTACGGGAGAACGACGTGGTCGATGGCGGAGCGTCGGGGTACGCCGAGCGGGTTCTGGAAGACCCACCGGACACGACCCGCCGCCGTACGGTTCACCTGCCCTTCGGTCGGCGCCAGCGATCCGGCGATGATCGCCAGGAGCGTACTCTTCCCGCTCCCAGACGGCCCGGTGACCGCCGTCGTTGTGCCCTCGTCGAACGAGTAGGTCAAATGGCGAAACAACCAATTCTGGGTGGTGAAGCGGTGCCCCACCTGGTCTAGTGCGACGCGCATGTCTGGCCCCCGGGTTCAAGATCGACGCTAGACGGCGGGGCGACGTCTGGCCCAAACTCCACGAGGACGCTGCCGAGGCTCGACGCGACCACGCGGACCGGCCAGGCCCGTCCGTCGGCTATCACACACGCCTGGTCACCGGCCTGCCCGAACACGGCGCGCGGCGGGACCGACGACACCTCGAGCGACTGTTGCAACGACCACTCCATGTCCATGGTGACAACCAAGTCTTCACTCAAAGCGACACCAAACTGGTAGTCCCGCAAAGCCGTGACATCAGCTAGTTGCGCGGGATCGGTGACGACACCGTCGTCCAACGTCGCCACCACAAAGGTCCCGGCCTTCAGAGAACGCGGACCCGGCATCCGGTCGCCCGGCGGGTTCACCACCTCGATGCGCGTCAGAACGAGAGGCGGGGTGGCGAGAACCTGGTCGACGCCGATCTGTTCACCCAGGACGACATCGCAGGTGGCCACCGCGACCCGGTCCTCTGGCAGCCACACAATGCGGTCGAACGGCAGCCCATCCGACGACTTCAGGCTCATGCCCGTGGCGCGGAACACGGCTCGCAATGCCTCGCGGGTCGCCCGGTCGTACTTCCCAGTCACGGCGACCCCGTGGCCCAGGGACACGAGTGCCTCCTGGAGCGCGGTCACATCGTCGCCCACCATGCCGATCTCCAGGCCCCGCCACAACGGCACCCGCGTGTGCAGGGCGACCACGTTCGCCCCGTCGACCGTGAGGAAGGCCGCACCCGTGACCAGGTCCTGTCCCGGTTGGCAGGCGGTCGAGGTGACCCGGCCCGCGACCGGCGACCGCACAGGCTCCTGCGCCGAGCGGGTGAACGCGACGCTCACCTGCCGGGGATCGGTGTACGCCCGCGACGCCACCGGTGCCGACGACGGGGGGCGCCCATCCGCGAAAGCCACCGGCTCGGCCCAGTTCGTCCGCTCCAGAAACATCCCGCCCGCGACACCGGCAACACCTGCGGTCACCACGCCCAGGGCGACGACAAGAGCCAGAGCCACCGTCGAAGTTTGCCGCCGACGCTTCATCATTGCCCGCTTATCGCGAAACCCAACGATGCCAGACACATCGTCACGTTCGGGTCGGTCACCTTATACTCTGCGTGGGCAAAGTTATCGTCCAGGTCTTTCGTGAAGTCATCCCCGGAATAGAGCGCCTCCACCACCCCGTACTTGACAAGACACTGAGCGGCAGCGGTTGCCGCGTCCAGCCCCTCAGGGTTCGCCACTTGCACCTTGTACAACCCCTCAATGGCCATCGTCGTCCCCTCGGCACACCGTGTGGTCTTGTCCATGTAGTCCTGGAAGTTCGCATCCGTGACCCCCTGCGGCAACCACTGGTAGATACCATTCAGCTGCTTCACAGTGTCAATCACGAGCCCCGCCGACTTCGTACACGACAAATACCGCGACACCGCCTCCTCGTAATCCTCGGGCGCAATCGCCCCGGTCGACACCGCCCGCCCCAGCACATCACGTTCGAAGTCACTCGCCGCCGTCTTCAGCGACAACTCGTATGACTGTTGCAGCCACCCCGGCCCATGCCCCGTGCCATCAGCCGGAGCCACCACGGTGCCGCGAGTACAACCACTGACGCCAAAGACGATTATCAGGGCTGCCAATAATCCGTAACAACTTTTTTGAGTAAACTTCTGCTTCATCGCTTTCCCTTCCCGTGGCCACTTGATGCCTGAGACGTACCTGACCGAACTCTCTTGTTCCAGTCTCGATACCACAAGAGTAGGATCGCCCCGCCGGGCTTATCTAGTGACGAAGGTGAGCACTGGGGTGAGTCTGGGGGTTACCCGTAGGTTTGTCGCTGTTGCCGAGTCGCCGGGCATCAGGGTCGGGGCGGGTTCTGGGTAGTCGGAACGGGTCATCCTTTGGTCAGGCAAATCAACCGCGGGGAACCCGCGACACAATGGATCACGTCACGTTGTGGTGATATCAACGAGGTGGAGTTGAAGCACGCGCACGAGGATCTGGACACGAGGCCGGACGCCGAGCTTGTCCCCAACGTGGCTCATATACTGCTTCACCGTGCCTTCCGTGAGGAACAGACGGTCGGCCATCTCCTGGTTCGACAGCCCGAGCGCGAGAAGCTGGAGAAGCTCAGACTCCCGCGGCGTCACCGACGGGGCCGGCCCTACCGCCCGTGGGGCGCTTTCGATGGCGTCCACCAAGGCGCGCCGAACACCCGCCGACAACGGCATCTCCCCATCCACCGCTTGGTGAAGCGCTTCGGTCAACTCATCCGGCCCGCAGTCCTTCAGCAAGTACCCGGACGCCCCGGCCTGGAGCGCCCCGGTGATCAGATCGATAGTCCCGAACGTCGTCAACGCAATCACACACGCCGTGGGCACCTTGGCACAAATCGCCGCGATGGCATCGACCCCCGACATTCCAGGCATCTTCAAGTCCATCAGCAGAATGTCAGGCTTCTTGTCACGATACAGAACAACACCGTCCTCGCCATTCACCGCATCACCGACGAACTCGAAATCGGCACACCGGGAGAAATACGCCCGGTACACCTCGCGCACCTCAGCCTCATCATCGACAATCGCGACAGTGAATGGTTGCGACATGCCACAAACTGTACTCCCCAGGTGCAGCGGTATCAATGGACAAGTACTGACGAAAGTTACTAGCAGAAGCAAACCCTGAAGAGCATGCTGAACCACGTAAGCCTCGCTTCTTAAGAAAGGAACTCTCATGACACGCCGTCTCACTGCCATCGCCTTCACCCTGATGACGCTGGTCTACTGCATCCCTGTGGCCGAAGCCGCTCCAACCGAGTACGTGACCGTTCAACCAACCAGCAGCGGCTCTTTGTTCTGCACGCTTTTCCCCGCTTTGTGCTGACTTGCAGGCGAGTCCGATCTGTTAACGTAATCCCATGCCCGACCAGACGCCC
>JAIRVA010000130.1 GCA_031254155.1 Propionibacteriaceae bacterium | reverse complement strand
TCTTCACTACCTTGGACGCGGCCATGCTTATCGTCGACCCCGGACGCAAGGACCGGGGCCGCGGCCGCCAGCCGGACCGGTTCGTCCGTACGGGTCATGTGAAAGACGATCCCGATACGAGTTGGGTGTATGCCCGCCTCGACCCGGCTGATGTCGTCTACCTGGAAGCCACCACCCAGTTGTTGGCCGACCTCCAGGCCGCCCACGGTGACACGCGGAGCAATGATGCCCGCCGTGCCACCGCGTTCGGCCGGTTGGGCAACCCCGCCGCCGTCGTCCAGGCGCTCGGTGTGCACACGACCAGGGGCCTGGACCCCGTCCCCGAGTCTGAGGGTGACACGCAGGTGATCATGGACGCAGCCGCCCGGCTGGCACCCCTGTTCACTCCGCGGACGCAGGTGTATGTGCATCTGGTTCCCGACGCGTTGGCTGATCCGGACACGGTCACCCGGGTCGAAGAGTACGGCCCGGTGCTGGCCCGTCAGATCGCCGCGCTGACCCAGGGTTCGAAAGTCCGGGTGACCCCGGTGGTGCACGTGGACGGGGCCGGGATCACGGTAGACCAGTACGAGATCCCAGCCAAGATGCGGGAGCACGTCCTGTTGGCCCACCCACAGGAGTGTTTCCCGTACTCTTCCCGCGAAACCCGCCACCTCGACCTGGACCACATCCGGCCATATGTTCCCGGAGTCTCTGGCCAGACCAGCCCCGCCAACCTGGCCCCCCTCTCCCGGCGGGCGCACCGGCTCAAAACTCACGCGGGCTGGCAGTTCGACCACCCCGACCTCGGCACCTACGTCTGGCGTTCCCCCGCCGGACAACAAGCCGCCGTCAGCCCCCACGGCACGATCCGCTACCCCGCCCGACAGTGAGTCGTCCTATCGTCGGGGCGTGAAACGGGCCCAGCCTGGTCCGCAACCCCCGGTTCGCGCCCCGCGGAGCAGGGCAGCCGGACTCCGCGGCCGTGTCCCCGCCGACAAGACTCCAAATACACGAGGTTCGTCGTACTACAAGGCTCCGGGGAGCGGACCTCTCTCTCCCGTTTCCATGCTCACGCGGGAGTCCGGGCGTGCGTGGTACCGTTCCCCGGGGGCACTGGGCCTCGTCGGCGTGACACCGTTTCACGTACCTGTCCCCCTTCCAGCGAGACCCAGCAACCGGTGGGACCCCGTGTCCGCTAGTCCTCCAGACGGACCACCAGGTGACGGTCGCCGTACACCCCGTCGATGCGGCCAACGGGTGGCCAGTACTTGTCGCCCCCGCCCGCGAGCACCGGGCCGGGCCGGACACCGCCGGGGTAGGCGGCGACGGCCGGGCTGTACGGGTGGGTCCACTCGCCCAGGACGCGGTGGGCCGGGTGGGGCGCGCCGACGAGCGGGTTGTCGTCCGCCGGCCACTCCCCCGCCGCCATGCGGCCGATCTCGGCCCGGATGGCGATCATGGCGTCGCAGAACCGGTCGAGTTCCGCCAGCGACTCCGACTCCGTCGGCTCGACCATCAGCGTACCCGCCACCGGGAAGCTCATCGTCGGCGCGTGGAACCCGTAGTCAATGAGGCGTTTCGCGACGTCGTCCACCGTCACCCCCGTGGCGTGGGTGAGCGGGCGCAGGTCCAGGATGCACTCGTGCGCGACCAGGCCGCCCGCCCCCGCGTACAGGGTCGGGAAAGCGTCCCGTAGGCGGGTCGAAACGTAGTTGGCCGCGATGACGGCGTCGATGGTCGCCGCCCGCAGGCCCTCCGCGCCGAGCATGGCGATGTAGGCGTAGGAGATCGGCAGGATACCCGCCGAACCGTACGGCGCGCCGGCCACCGCGCCCGCGGAGTCACCGAGCCGCTCGTGACCGGGCAGGTACGGCGCGAGATGCGCCTTGACCGCGATCGGGCCGACCCCCGGGCCGCCGCCGCCGTGCGGAATCGCGAAGGTCTTGTGCAGGTTGAGGTGGCTGGCGTCCGCGCCGAGGTCGCCGAGACGGGCCAGCCCGACGAGGGCGTTGAAGTTCGCCCCGTCGACGTACACCTGCCCGCCGGCGGCGTGGACCACCCGGCAGATCTCGCGGATGGTCGGCTCGTAGACCCCGTGGGTCGAGGGGTACGTCACCATGATGGCCGCCAGGTCATCAGCGTACCGCTCCACCTGACGGGCCAGATCGGCCATGTCGACCGAGCCGTCCGCGGCGGCTGCCACCGGCTGGACTGTGAAACCGGCCATCGCGGCCGAGGCCGCGTTCGTACCGTGGGCCGACACCGGGATGAGGCAGACACCCCGGCCGTCGTGGCGGGCCTCGTGGTACCGGCGGATGGCCATGAGCCCGGCGTACTCCCCCTGCGAGCCCGCGTTGGGCTGGAAGCTGATGGCGTCGTAGCCGGTGATCTCCGTCAGCCAGGTCGCCAATTCGTCCATGAGGCCCCGGTAGCCCGCCTGGTCCGCCGGGTCGGCGTAGGGGTGGATGTCCGCGAACCCCGGCAGGCTGATCGCCTCCATCGCGACCGCCGGGTTGAGCTTCATCGTGCAGGAGCCGAGCGGGATCATGCCCCGGTCGAGGGCGTAGTCGCGGTCGGCCAGCGTGCGCAGGTAGCGCATCATGGCCGTCTCCGAGCGGTGGGCGGTGAAGACGGGGTGGGTGAGGAAATCCCGGTCGCGGGCATGGTCAGCGAGGTGAGAGCTCCCGGCTGGCGCCACCGAGAGCCCGAACACGTCGCCCAGGCGGGCTAAGACCGCGTCGCCCTGCCCCTCGCCGAAGGCCAGTACAACGGTGTCGGCGTCCTGGACGCGGATCCCGATCCCGGCGGCGCGGGCGCGGTCCCGCAGCGCCGCCGCCTGGCCCACCGCCC
>JAIRVA010000039.1 GCA_031254155.1 Propionibacteriaceae bacterium | reverse complement strand
GTCACCGAATCGGCCGTTTTCAGCGACCCAATCCCAGCAATACCTGCCGGCGGGGTCTACCCTGAAGGGTATTGCAGGGGTTGGGGCCCACAGTGAGCACGAGGAGGTACGGATGCCGCTGGTCGTTCTTGGTTTGTATGGGGTGGTCGGAGTGGTCCACGAGGTGGCGGCGCTCCGGTTCTGGGGGATCATCCGAAAGGCCACCAAGGCGTTGCTCATGCCCGTACTGCTCATCTACTACGCCTTGACTGCTGAACCCGTGCTCGTCGTCGCGGTCATCGCCATCGCCGCGTCGTGGCTCGGCGACCTCTGCCTCATCCGCAAGGACGAACCGACGTTCTTCCGGGGTGGCATGGTCGCGTTCCTGCTCAGCCACGTGTTCTACATCGTCACGCTGATCCTGCTGACGACCGGCCTCAACGTCCCCGTCCTGATCATCGCTCTCGTCGTCGCCGGTGTGGCCGAAGTCTTCCTGCCCCGGCTCATCAACCCGCCGCAGGCGATGCGGGGCGCGATCATCGTGTACGGCATCGTGATCCTCGCCATGAGCGTGACCGCGCTGCAATACCTTGTCGCGGCGCCGTCGCTCGCGTCAGCCCTCGTCTTCATCGGCAGCCTGGTTTTCATCTTCTCTGACACGCTCATGACCTATCTCGCCTTCGGCCAGAAGCCGAAGTTCTTCGACGCCATCACCATGGCCCCCTACATCGTCGCCCAAGTCCTGATTGTGTACGGCCTCACCGGATAGCGGGTAGGCTTGGCGGGAGCTCACGAGTAGTACATGGTGCTACTCTGAGACATGGGAGGAGGCCCGATATGCGAGTGATGACTGGAGCCGAGTTTAACCGGGCTCCGAGTGCGGTGAAGCAGCACGTCTTGGACTCGGCTGAACCGGTGGTGGTGACGGAGCGGACAAAGCCTGTCCTGGTGGTCATGGGGTACGACGACTACGTACACTTGACTAGTCGACCGATCATCACGGACCTGGCGGAATGGTTACGTCTGGACGAGGACATCGACTTCGAGCCGGAGCCCTGGCGCGTTGGCCTTCGGGTGCCTGAGCTATGAGGTTTCTGCTTGACACCTGCGTTATCAGCGAGGTCCGCAAGCCATTGGGGAATCCGGTTGTCAGCGACTGGCTGAGCCGGCAGAATCCACGCCATACGGCTATTAGCGTCATCAGTGTGCTGGAGATCGACATCGGGATCCGGCGCCTACGTCGCCGCGACCCCGTGGCCGCGGACGGATTGCAGCGATGGCTAGATGACAAAGTCCTCCCTGGTTTCGGTGGTCGAATCCTTCCTGTCGATCTAGCCTGTGAGCCATACGTTGCTTCATTCCATGTGCCAGATCCCGCACCGGAACGAGATGCGCTCATCGCTGGTACGGCGCTCGCCCATGGTCTGACCGTTGTCACGAGAAACACGGCTGACTTCGCGCGGACCGGTGTTCCCGTGTTCAATCCATGGCCGTGAACAGGGTGGTGACGCAGTCGGCTGCGGTCTGTCCGGCGTACGAGGCGTCCCTTCGTCTATCCGGATAGCGGGTACGCTAGACCGCGGAGAGTAAAGAGGAGGCTAGATGAGGCGACGTGGTTTGAAACTTGGCCTGGTGGTGCTGTTGCTCGGACTGATGGCGGCGTGCACGCCGGGCGGTGGGGGAACGGCCGGTGCGAACACGGACATCAACCCGGACACGCTGTACACGCAAGACCCCAACGTCGACATGATCGTCTACGACAAGGCGGCGTGGACGAACGCCCAGACGACGGACTGGGTGACGAAGCTCACACTGGCCCAGGGCGAGGAACTCGGTGTGATCCAGCGGACGGGCGTGACCGAGGGTTTCCAGGACTTCGACGCCACGAAACTGGGAGTCGGCACGTCGGTGTACGCGGTCGCGGGGCAGCCGATGCTCATCGTGGTGTACGCGACCAGCGGGTTGGTACCGTACCAGAAGATTGTCGAGGGGTAGGTACGCGGCGGAAGCGGCGATCAAAGTCCGGAGTTATGGGCCGACGTTGCCCTACCAGTTGTTGATCGCGTGTTCGGTGAAAGCCATCATGTCGTTGACCCGGATCTCGCGGCCGTCGTCCAGGATCGCCCGGCCAGAGAACCGGCCGAATACCTGGTGGCACTCTGTGTCAATGAACAAGATCTTCGTCTTGGTGTCG
The DNA here is from genome assembly GCA_031254155.1 of Propionibacteriaceae bacterium. Lineage (GTDB taxonomy): Bacteria > Actinomycetota > Actinomycetes > Propionibacteriales > Propionibacteriaceae > WQYJ01. Next base: position 5,257 of record JAIRVA010000039.1, on the reverse strand, counting down.
CGGTCGTAAACGGGCACGAAGTCCATCTCGAAACGACCATCGTCGGAGCCGAAGTGTTTCGGTGCCAGGTACCCGCCCGCGGCCAGGTCGAACGTGACCGCCGACAGTTTGTGGGACCGGCCGGCATAGAACAGCATGTTTTCCGAGGCGGCCGAGGTGTCCCCGAAGCCGTACCCGATGTTGAAGCCGAAGGGCACGCCGTCGACCAGCGTACTGCCGTTGCCCCAGAACCACTCGGTGTGGAAGGGCCAGACTCCGCGTCCCCAATCCAGCAGGCCGAACGCGGTATCGGGGGCGAAAGAGTAGCGATCCCCGTCAACCTCGACGTACCCCGAAGCCCGAAGGCAGTTGATCTTCTGGTTGTAGTAGAAGGCGTGGGCGGACTCCGTGAATGGCGTGGCGATGACCAGAGAGTCGGCGGGCGGCTGGGTCAGCGTGATCTCGGTCCGCAGAGCCGGTGCAGTGGTGGTGGCGGTGGCCTCGCCACGCAGTACCCGCTCGCCTGGCCGGACCTCGAACGAGATTGATACGCCGCCGCGACTGGCGGCCACCCCGTCGTCGGATGATGCGGGCATGTGCAACGATCCGAATGGCGCGAGCAGGGTGGTCGTACGCTCGTAGCGCGCCCCATCGGCGAGGCGGAAGAACATCATCGTCAGTTGTCCGGCGTACGCAGTGTGGCCGATGGTGAACTGGATGCAATAATCGTCGTTCGAAACCTGGTAGAAGTCCCACTCCTTGACGCGCCAGGGCGGGGCCTTGATGGCGTCCCGGCGGTACGTGAGGAGCGGCCGCGTGGCGTACCCTCGCGCCGCGAGCGTGCCGTACCGGTCCAGCAAGGGACCGGGGGTGGTGATCTGCCGTTGCACCGGTGCCTCCGTGATCGCTGACTGTGCAGAAGACTACACCCCGGAAGGGGTCGGCCGGCGGCGACGGGCCGGTGGGTCGCCGTCGAGCCTCAGGCCCCGCCGACGCCCAGAGCCTCGTCAACTCGTGGCGAGATCCAGTACCGCTCCATCAGGTGGTCGACGCCGTCCTCGTGCTCGGTGGTTGTCCGCTCGAATACGCCCCCACACGCGATGATGGTCCTCCGGCTGGCTTCGTTGCCCGTTTCACAGGTGAGAAGGACGCTGTCGATCCCCAGTTCCCGGCACTTGGCCAGGGCCAGACAGAGTTGGGCTTGCCCGAGCCCGCGGCCCCGCTCGCCGGGCCGGACCGAGTAGCCGAGGTGACCGTCGTGCTCGGCGACCGCCGGGACGCCGAGGTGCCGCCGGATGTTGACGAGCCCGAGGATGCGGCCAGGGTCACCCGAGTCGACCAGCAGCCACTCGTCGGACGGGACCCAGTCCGGGCTGACGAGCGCCGGGTCGCCCGCCGCCACACAGTGGGCGATCCACGCGGCCGGGTCGTCGTACCTTGCCAACTCGCAGCCCCCGTGGAGGGATGGTTCGATAGCCAGGGTTTCCGCGCGGTAAGCGGCGATGTCGCCCGCGTACGCCGCTTCCGGCCGGACCAGTGTCAGACTCACCGGTCCAGCGTACCCGGTGTGCGATACTGGAAGCACACTTTAGAGGAGGTACTCATGGCGGAGGCAAGGACGTACAGTCTGGGGACAGCGACGATGACGGGGCTCGGCGAGGCGGTCGAGGCGTTTCTGCGCACGCAGGACGGCCTGGAGGTCGAGGGGTCGCCGGGTTCGAGCGGGTACCTCGTCCAGGCGCGGCAGCGGGGCGGGAGTTGGCGGAAGTACGTGGGTCTGGGCATGGCGCTCCAGGTCCGGATCCTCCCGGGTGAACCGGGGATGGTCTCCGTCGACGTCGGCCAGGGCAAGTGGATCGACAAGCTGGGCGTCGGTACCGTGGGGGCGCTGGTGGCCTGGCCGTTGCTCGTGACAGCCGGCGTCGGCGCCGTGCTGCAGGTGAAACTCGTGAACGACGTCTACGCCCACATCGAGTCGTTCCTCTCCGTCAACGCCGGCCGGTGGGCATAGCCGCTAGTCGGTCGGCTTTACGGACACTGGCGAGCCACTTATACTATTGCCTGCATTGGCCGCGCTGTCCGCGGGAGACGACGATAAGCGTACGAGGTGGTTGACGCACAACGTGGTCGAGAACCCAAGGAGAGAATCGCGTGACCTATGCGCTGGATGGTTGGCAAGAGCCAACGTTGGCGGAGAACTTGGCCAAGGCTGGCGTCTCCCGTCGTGACTTCCTGAAATTCTGTGGCGGTCTGGCGGCGGCGTTCGCCGCTGGCGGAGCGGGGTTGAGTCTGGCGGCGCGCGCCTTTGGCGCCGACCCGACCGCGGCGCCGGCGGCGACGCCCACCGCGGAGGACATTGCCGGGAAGCTCGGTGCCCTGACAAAACCGGTGGTGGTCTGGCTGCAGTTGCAGGAGTGCACGGGCTGTGTCGAATCGGCGCTGCGGTCGGGCGGTACGACGGTGGAGGACCTCGTCCTCAACCTGTTGTCGGTCAACTACAACGAAGCCATCATGGCGGCCGCGGGCGACGCCGCCAACCGGGTGCTGGGCAACGCCAACGCCGAGCCGCACATCCTGGTTGTCAACGGCTCCGTACCGCTCAAGGACAACGGGATTTACTGTGCGATCGGGGGCGAGTCGGCGGAAACCGTCCTGAAGAACGCCGCCAAAAACGCCTCGGCCATCCTGGCTGTCGGGGCCTGCGCGGTGTGGGGGTCGGTCCAGGCCTCACGCCCGAACCCGACCGGGGCGGTCGGCGTCGACCAGATCATCAAAGACAAGCCGGTCGTCAACGTCGCCGGGTGCCCGCCGATCGGCGAGGTGATCACCGCCACCATCGCGTATCTCCTGACGCACGACGAGCCGCCGAAGACCGATGCGCAAGGCCGGCCGCTGTTCGCCTACGAGCAACGGATCCACGACTCGTGCCCGCGGCGGCCACACTTCGATGCTGGCCAGTTCGTCCGCACCTTCGACGACGACGGGGCCAGGGGCGGCTGGGGCCTCTTCCACCTGGGGTGTAAGGGGCCGAGTACGGTCTCGGCCTGTCCGGTCATCCAGTGGAACCAGCACACGAGCTGGCCAATCGGGGCCGGCCACCCGTGCATCGGTTGTACGGAGAAGGAGTTCTTCGACCGCTTCACCCCGTTCTACCGCGAGCTGCCCAACGTACCCGGGTTCGGGGTCGAAGGGACCGCGGAAAAGGTCGGCCTGGGCCTGGTCGCGGCGGCCGTGGCCGGGGTCGGCATCCACGCTGGCGTCACCGCCCTCCGCCTGGCAGCCAGCAAGACGACGACCGCCGCCGAACCTCTGGCCGCACTGGGGGACGAGGCCCCGGCGTCCGAACCCGCGGCGGCGACGGAAAGCGAGAGTGAGTGATGACGAAACGCGTTGTGATCGACCCCGTGACCCGGATTGAGGGCCATCTGCGGATCGAGTTGGAGACCGACGGCCAGGTGATCAAGAACGCCTGGAGTGCCGCGACCCAGTATCGGGGCATCGAGGCCATCATGGCGGGCCGTGATCCCCGGGATGCCTGGGCGTTCGCCAACCGGATCTGCGGGGTGTGTACCTCCGCCCACGCGGTCGCCTCCCTGGCCGCGGTGGAAAACGCGATCGGTTCGACACCGCCGCGCCAGGCAGGCCTGATCCGCGACATGGTGACCCTGTCGGCCGCCATCCAGGACCACGTCATCCACTTCTATCATCTCCACGCCCTCGACTGGGTGAACGTCGCGGCGGCGGCCACGGCCGACCCGGCGGCCGCGGTGACCTTCGCCCGCGCGATCGGGTCGGCCTGGAAGGGCAACACACTCGAGCGCATGATGGCGGTCCGCGACACCGTCAAGGGGATCCTGGACTCCGGACAGCTGAGCATTTTCTCGGGCGGCTACTGGGACCACCCGGACTACCGGCTGCCGGCGGAGGCCAACCTGATGGCCGTCGCCCACTACCTGGACGCGCTGGAGTTCCAGCGGTCCATGATCCGGATCAACGCCGTGTTTGGCGGCAAGAACCCGCACCCGAACTTCCTGGTCGGCGGCATGGCCTGCTCGATCGACCAGGACAAGTCGGAAACGGTCAACCAGGTCCAGATTTCCGAGGTGGAGAAGTGGGTCGCCGAAACCCTCGAGTTCGTCTCGACCTGTTACGTCCCCGATGCGATGGCCATCATGGGGGTGTACAAGGACTACTTCGACATCGGCGCGTCGGCGCCGAACTATATCGCGGTCGGCCTGATGGGTGCCGCGTACGCCGGCGACCCGAACCAGGCGCCGAAGTACCCGTCCCCCACGATGGAGGGATTCCGGCCGGGGGTCGTCCTCGACGACGACGTGTCAGTCGTCCACCCGTTCGACCCGGCGCTGATCGCCGAGTCGGTGGCGTCGGCCTGGTACACGTACTCCGGCGGCGCGACGACCCTCACCCCCGACCAGGGCGAAACGACCGTTGGCTACACCGGGCCCCAGCTGCCGTACAACTGGCTGAGCGACGCCGACAAGTACACCTGGTCGAAGGCACCGCGGTACGACGGTCGTCCGGTCCAGGTGGGGCCCCTGGCCCGCATCATGGTCGGGTACGCGGGGGGGCACGCCCGGACCCGGCAACTCGTCGATGACGCCGCCAAGAAGCTCGGCATCACCCCCGCCCAGTTGAACTCGACGGGCGGGCGGACCCTCGCCCGGGCGGTCGATGCGCTCATCGCGGCGGAAGTCTTGTCCGACAAGATCTTCCCCCAGTTCGTGACGGGCCTCAAAAAGGGCGACGTCGACGTGTTCGACGCTACAAAGTGGGATCCGGGGACCTGGCCGAAGTCCGCGGCGGGCTACTCGCTCGTCGAGGTCGCGCGGGGGACCCTCGGCCACTGGGTGCGGATCGAGAACGGTGCGATCTCGCTCTATCAGGCCATCGTCCCGTCGACCTGGAACGCGGGCGGGCGGGATGAGGCGGGCCAGATGGGGCCGTACGAGTCGGCGCTGGCGGGCAACGGGCGCCACCCGCTCGCCAACTCGGCCGAGCCGCTGGAACCGTTGCGGACGATCCATTCCTTCGACCCCTGCATCTCGTGCGCGGTACACGTCCTCGATGCGCAGGGTCACGAGTTGCAGGTGGTCACGACCTCATGACCACGGAACAGACCGAACCCGGGCGCACCCTCCTCGCGGGTACGGCGTTCAGCCTGGGCCGGATGAGCGAGGGCCGTATCCTGGCTCTCGCGGCCGCAGCGCCGGCGGGCAGCCCGGATCCGGTGGACCAGGCGGTGCGACGGGCGTTGGGC
>JAIRVA010000037.1 GCA_031254155.1 Propionibacteriaceae bacterium | reverse complement strand
GACACAGTCGGTGTCTCAAGGCCACGCTCGGGAATCGTCAACGGTCGCATGACGGCCCGAACGATCCGCCCGGCCCCGGAATGTACTGCCAAGTCGGCGGTTAACGAGGCCGAGCCAGCGAGCACGAAGCGCCCTGGGGCGGCTCCCGCGTCGACCGCGCGTCGTACCACGTCCCAGACGCCGGGCACCCGCTGCCACTCATCGATGAACGTGGGTGCCGCACCGTGGAGGACGAACGCGGGGTCGGCCGCGACATTGGCTCGCGTCGCGTCAACGTCCAGGGCGAATGTTTCCTGGGCGTGGCGACCAATGGAGGCCGTCTTGCCAACGCCCTTCGCCCCCTCCACCGCCACGGCGGGCAGGATGCGTAACAGCTTGTCGAGCTGTTCGTCCATCAGCCGGGGGAGATAGTCCATGACCGATACTTTACCATTTTCGCGGTTGCTACTTTATCGTTTTCTGAGTCTGTACTTTACCTTTATCCGGGGCTGCGCTTGACCTTTTGTCGGAGCTACTCCCGGGCGAGCAGGTCGGCGAAGGCGCCCGGCGCGGCGGCCAGGGCGTCGTACGTCCCCTGCTGGACCACTCGGCCCGCGTCGAGGACGACGATCCAGTCGGCGGCGCGGACCGTACTCAGGCGGTGGGCAATGTACAGTGTCGTCTTCCCCGTCACGGCCGGGCGCAGGCGGGCGAGGACGCGGGCCTCGGTCGCGGCGTCCAGTTGGGAGGTGACCTCGTCGAGGAGCAGGACGGCGGGGGCGGCCAGGAGGGTCCGGGCGAGGGCCAGGCGCTGGCGCTGGCCGCCCGAGAGACGCTCGCCGGATTCGCCGATGTCGGTCGCCAGCCCGTCGGGGAGCTCGGCCAAGACCTCATCGAAACAGGCCGTGTGACAAGCGGCGATGATCTCAGCCTCGGTGGCGGTGGGCTTGGCGAGGCGGAGGTTGACGGCGATGGTGTCGCGGAAGAGGTACGGGTGTTGGGCGGCCAGCCCGACATCGGCGCGGAGTCCCGTGAGAGGGAAGGTACGAATGTCGGTCCCGTCCAGGCTGATCACCCCGGCGTCGGGGTCCCAGGCGCGGACGGCCAGACTCGCGGCGGTGGACTTGCCCGAGCCGGACGCGCCCACGAGGGCGGTCAGCGCGCCGGGACGGGCCGTGAAGGTGACATCGTCGAGGGCGGGCGTCGCCCGGGTGGGGCGGCCCTGGAGATCGGGGTGGGTGAAGGTGACGTGGTCGAAGCGGAGCGTGGGGGCGGTGGGAGGGGGCGGGGCCCGCGACCCTTCGGGCGCGTTTTCCCTGGTGGGAGCGGCGTACTCGCCGGTGGGGCCGGGGGAGGCCGGGTCGGGGACCAGCGGTACCGCGTCGGTGATCTGGAAAAACCGGCGGGCGGCCGCGTACGCCTGTTGTAGGTCGGCCGCGAAGTCCTCGACGGCCAGCGCGGGCGGAAAAGCGGCGAGGGCGAGTACGAGTCCCAGCAGCAGGCCCGGCGGGCCGACCCCCGTCGCGGTGAGGATCGCCAGCTCCGCCAGCAACGTACCCCCGGCCAGGCCCAGGTTGAGCCCGCGCCGCCGGGCCACCTGGTGCCCGAGGGTGGTGAGCCCGGTGGTGAGGGGCTCTTCCAACGCCGCCTGCTCGGCCAGCCGGCGGCCCTGGTAACCGAACCCGACCACCTCGCGGACCCCCTGCACCGAGTCGGTGACGTGTTGGGCGAGGGTCCCGCGCCGCGCCCGTACCTGCGTTGCGGCCGCACCCGCGGTGTGAGCGCCGAGCTGCGGTATGACCGCGCCGACGAGTCCGAGGGCAACAGCCAACGCCAGCGCACCCCAGGGGGAGACGAGGCAGGCGTACACGACCACCGTACCGGCGGGGACGACCACCGCGGTGACGGCGGGGACGAGGGTGTGGGCGAAGAAGACCTCGATGCGGTCGACGTCCTTCGTGACGCGGGCGAGGAGGTCGCCGGACGCGCGGCCCGCGACGGCGGCGGGTGCCTGCGGTTCGAGCCGGTTGAAGAAGTGGACCCGCAACAGGGCCAGCGCCCGGAACGCGACGAGGTGGCCGCAGAACTGTTCCGCGTACCGGAAACCCCCTTTGACCAGGGATAACGCGACCATGACCCAGACGAGCGTGGCCGTACGTACGGGTGCGCCGACGGCCAGGCGGCCCAGGGCCCAGCCCGCGGTACCGAGCAACGCGATCCCCGCACTGAGCTGGGTGAGGCGGGCGAGGGCGGAGAGGGCGAGCGGGGGCAGAACCGGGCGGGCCAGGGTGAGCAGGCGGCGGCGGAGGGCGGCCGGGGCGAGTCCGGGGGTGGGGCGGCTCATGCGGTCCTCCGGCCGGGAATGATCGGGGAGTGGTCTGGCGGGCGGTCCGGGTCCTCCCGCGTGAACCTGTCGGCGAGGACCAGGACCCGGTCGGCGTCGGCGATGGTGGCCCGGCGGTGGGAGATGGTGAGGACCGACCGGTTCCGGCCCAGACGGTGCAGCGCGGCCAGGATCGCCCGTTCGGAGGCCAGGTCGACGTGGGCGGTCGGCTCGTCGAGGACCAGGAGGGGGGCGTCCTTGAGATACGCCCGCGCGATGGCCAGCCGCTGGGTTTGTCCGCCTGACAAGGCTAGACCTCGTTCCCCGACCGGCGTGTCGAGGCCCAGGGGGAGGTCCCGTACGAACGTTTCCAGGTCAGCCGCCGCGAGGGCCGCCCAGAGTTCGTCGTCGCTGGCACCGGGGGCCGCGATGTGCAGGTTGTCGCGCAGCGTACCGGTGAAGAGGTACGTCGTCTGCGCCACCGTGGCCGTTTGGGCGCGTTGCCACGCGAGTGGTTGGGTGGTGACATCTCGGCCCAGCAGCCGGACCACCCCCTGGCCGGGCCGTCGTTCGGCGAGTACGAGGGCCGCGATGGTGGTCTTGCCTGCGCCGGACACCCCGGTCAGCGCGACGGTCTCCCCGGGCTGGACTGAGAACGTGACATTGTCTAGTACGGGGGTGGTGTCGTACGCAAACCCGACGCCGTCGAACTCGAGAACCGGGGTGGGCGACCCGGCGAGTTCAGTTTCCCTGTTCGAGTGCCCGCTTGGTGCCCCGCCGGGCTGTGCCGGGGCGTGAAATGGGGTTGCTGTACTACCGGCGCCCGGCTCGCGCCCCGCCGAGGTCGGGTCGGGTCCGGCCGGGGTCGACTCGTCCTTGGTGTTGTACCTTCCCCTCGTGCCGTACCTTCCCGCCGCCGTCTCGTCTCCCGGCTCGCGTACGACCGGGACCTCGGCCAGGGTGGCCCGGATCTCGCGGGTGGCCGCGATGCCGCCCATGCCAACGTAGAAGAATTGTCCGATGCGGTCGAGGGGCTCGAGGAGCAGGGTTGACGCCAGGACGAGCGCCAAGGCCCCGCCGACGCTGAGGTGCCCCGATCCGTACCGTACCACCGCTAACACCGCCCCCACAACGATAAACGCGAGTGAGAACCCTGTGTCGACGACCAGCAGCACCACCTGATTCCCCGCCAGCAACCGCATGACCAGCCGCCGCAGTCCCTCGGCGGAGCGGGCCAGTCGCCGACCCGTGTCGGGCCCCGCGCCGAGGTAGCGCAGCGTCGGCAACCCCTGGATCGCGTCCAGGAACTGGGCCGACAACTCGCGGGCGTGGGCCCGGTAGCGGGCGGAGACGGTGCGGAAGATCGCCTGGAAACCGCCGACGGCGACGGGTACGAGCGGTACGCCGATGGCCAGCCACCCCGCGGCGACCGGGTCGAGCCGGACGGCGACCACCGCCAGAACCAGGACGGGCAGGGTGACCGACGCGATCATGGGGGCCAGGAAGGTGGCCCGGAAGGCGGCCGCCCGCTCGACCCCGTCGGTCAGCGACGACACCAGCCGTCCCGCGCGCTCGCGGTCGGCCGGCCCGAGGGCGAAGACGTGCGCCATGAGGGTACGCCGCGTGGCGGCCTCCGTCGTACCTTGTCCGCGGCCTGTCAAGGCCAGACCCGCCCACGCCGCGACGGCGGCGAGGGTGACCGCCGACCCGCTGACCACCCACACCGCGACCGGTACGACCCGGCTATCGAGGTAGGCGTCGACCCCGTGCCCGATGGCGAGATACGCCGTCAGCTGGGCCAGCCCGGTCACCCAGCCCAGGGCGACCGTGAGGACCAACTGACCGTTTTTCATGGGGATTACCCTACTCGCCACCAGTGGACAGACATGAGTGCCGGGACGACCCCGTACTGTACCGTCCCTCGGCGGGGGAAAGAGTTATGGTTTTCAACCGACTTCGAGCGGGAGCGGTGCCACGACGGTGACATGTTGGGCGAAGGGCAGGTAGTCGGCCGTGTTCCGGGTCATGATGGTCAGGCCCTGGCTCATCGCCTGTCCGGCGATGAGCGCGTCTTTGCTGCGCAGTCGTACGCCCGTCAGCGCCGTACTGCCGGCGACGATTCCGTAGCCCGTGCTGGCGGCCCGGTCGAAGGGCAGCCAGTCAAACAGGGCGTCGAGAGCGGCTAGCCTGGCCTGGCGGATCTCACGCTCGGCGAGGGTGGGAGCTCGCCTGACCCCCAGCTCAAGCTCGGCCCTCGACAAGGCACTTGCCACGTACGACTGCGCGGGGTCAAGCCACACCGAGTCGAGATCAATCAGTACGTTGGTGTCGAGCAGGATCATGAATCCGGGTTCTCCCAGGGGTCGGTCACGTCGTCGTCGGTCACCGTGCGGATATCGTCGAGCCAGGACTGAGCCTGCGTTGCGGTGAGGGGCGCGGCGCGCCGGACAGAGTCAAGGCTGTGACCGGGCACGAACCGGCGGGGCGTGACAGCGGCCGCAGCGGGCTGGATCACCACGCCGGTGTCGTAGCCCCGGCTCGTGAGGGCAAAGGGTTGGGCGGTGGCCAAGACCTGTTGTACCACCGCTTGGGGGTTCTGCTTGAGTTCGCGCATCGTCACAGTCGGCATGACACCATTATCGCCCCTGATGTAGCCGTGGGTCTACCCGCCCGGTTGAGCAGGTGGGCTCCGCCGTGCATCGCCCCGCCTTCCCGCCGACTAAGCTAATGGCCATGACCCCGACTCACGCGCACGTGCTCGCCGAACTCGCCCGCCGCCAGCCCGAGCACAAGATCGGCCCCTCCCTCGCGCGGATCACCGCGCTGATGGACCTGCTGGGGGAGCCGCAGCGGTCGGCCCCGGTGATCCAGATCACGGGTACCAACGGGAAGGGGTCGACGGCCATCGTCGTCGACGCGCTGCTGCGGGCGCAGGGGCTGCGGACGGGCCGGTACGCCTCGCCGCACCTCGCCGACCCTCGCGAGCGGGTCTCAATCGACGGCCAGCCCTTGTCAGAGGACGATTTCGACCAGGTGTGGACGGAGATCGAGCCGTACGTGAACCTGGTCGACGCGCAACTGTTGGACGGCCTGGAGATGACCATGTTCGAGATCCTGACCGGGCTGGCGTACGCGGCGTTCGCCGACGCTCCCGTGGATGTCCAGGTGATCGAGGTGGGCATGGGCGGGACGTGGGACGCCACGAACGTCGCCGACGCGGCGGTGGCCGTGTTCACGCCCATCGCCTATGACCACATGGATTACCTCGGTGACACCCTGGAAGCGATCGCAACCGAAAAGGCGGGTATCATCAAGCCCGGCAGTCACGTGGTGGTGGCAGGCCAGGAGCCCGCGGCAGCCAAGGTCCTGCTGGGCCGCTGCGCCGAGTTGGGCGTACCGGTCTCCCGCGAGGGCATCGACTTCGCCGTGTTGGAGCGGCAGATGGCGGTCGGGGGCCAGGTCGTACGACTGGAGTCGGCCGGGGGACCGGCCGGCGATCTCTACCTCCCGCTGTACGGTGACGCAATGGCGCGCAACGCCGTCCTCGCGGTGGCCGCCGTTGAGGCCCTCGGTGGTGGCCGGGGCCTGGAGCCGGGGGTCATCGAAGACGGGTGGGGCGAGGTGGTCGCACCCGCGCGGACGGAACGCGTCCACGTCGCGCCGCCCATCGTCATCGACACCTGCCACAACCCGGCGGCCGTGGCCTCGGCGCTTGACACGATGGACGAGGCGTACGCCTTCACCCCCCAGATCGCGGTGTGGGGCATGATGGCTGACAAGGCCGTCGACGCCGTACTGGCCCTCCTCGAACCCCGCGTCACGACGCTCGTGGCGACCCAGGCGACGAACCGGCGGGCGTTGCCAGCGGCGGAACTCGCCCAGCGGGCGGCGGCGGTTTTCGGGGCCGACCGGGTGGTCGTACGCCCCGAACTGGCCGACGCGATCGACGCTGCGGTGGGCTTGGCGGATGACGCCGGGGCCGGGGCGGGGATCTTCCTCGCCGGCTCGGTGGCCCTGGCCGGGGAGGCGCGGGCGCTGCTGGGCGGCCCGGGGGACACCGACGCCGGGTAGGACCGCGTCGTTACTGGTGTGCTGTTTGCCATACCGATGAGGGTACGACTGTGCTCCGACATTTTCTGATGGCGTCATGAAATTGTATTGACATCTCGTCAATACCGCTATGACATCGACGAGCTATCGTGGTACGGTAAGTGATAGTACCTGGCTTGCGCGGGGCGGGTAATGGCCCGGGTCAATGGAGACTACCGCATGGGAGGAACGAAAATGACGAAGTCGTCGCGTCGCTGGTTTGCTGGTTTGGCCATTTGTCTGTCGATTGGGATGTTGGGTTCGTACGCGGGGGGTGGCTGGGCGGCTGCAGAGCCCGGCGACGGGGCGGAGGTCCAAGCCGCCAGTGGCGAGGTCGTGGCTGATTCGACACCGGCTGATGCGCCCGCTCCGGCGGCAGCCCCCGTAGCGGCGGCACCCGCACCAGCGCCCGCGCCTGCCCCGGCGGCGGACCCCGTACCCGTACCCGTACCAGCGGCAAACCCGGCCCCCGAACCTGACCCTGCACCGGCGGACGCGCCCGCGGCAGAGCCAGCCCCGGCGGCGCCGGCGGCCGAAGTGCCGCCAGTCGATCAGCCGGCGACGGCGGCACCTCCGGCCGACGTGAAGCCGGCGGATGTACCCGCTGCCGCACCCGCTGACGTACCGACAGGTGGGGCGTCGTCCGCGCCCGCCAGCGTACCGCCTGCTGACGCGCCCACGACCGCAGCGCCGGTGGGGAAGGCGGAATTGGCATTGGTGACAAAGGGTACGGTGACGAGCTCGGGCCCGGGCGGCGCGACGGCGGCCGGTGACGTGGTTCGGTTCGAGTTCGCGGTAACAAACACGGGCAATGTACCCGCTGACAAGGTCGCCATCAAAGCCAAAATTGGGGGCAAAGGCGCTCCCTTGGCTGTGAAGTCGGGCGAGGCGGCCGCGGCGGTAGCGTGCCCGGAAGCGGTCGACGCGGGCGGAAAGCTGGAGTGCTGGTCGGAGTACGCGGTGACGGCGGCAGATCTGTCGGCAGGTACGGTGAGCGTCGAGGCGACGGTGGACGGCCAGGGCTTGGCCCCGGTGGAGTCAAAACCGGGCGAGGGTGATGTCGCGGGGCCGACGACGGTGGAATTGGTCCAGGCCACAGCGTCGGCAACCCCCGAGATCACGGTACCGGCGGGTGAAGTTGTGATCGGTGACACGCCGACAGAGGAAAGTACCGGGGTACCGGAAGGCACGGCAACACCGACATCGGAAACGACCCCAGAGATCACACCGTCAGCCGACGAAACCACGCCATCGGATAAGGGCACACCATCGCTCATCAGCCCGTCGCAACAGGGGAGCACTCTGCCGGACCTGGCAGGGTTCATTACGTATGACAACCAGATACGCGATCTGTCGACCGGTCCGCTCTCGACCGAAATTCAGCCAATCGTCCCAGCCGACGCCGGCGGGGGATGTAACAATGTCTCAATAACAATTACCGGAACAGTAGTAACGTCAGGTTGCGGAGCGCCACAAGCGGGGGATTACATCGAATGGCATTACCAAATATTCACACCAAACGGCTGTGGCTTCACTGACGACGTTCACCTAGAGGGCGTCACGAATGTAGATCCCACCTACATAATCAATACTACTAATCCGGCCAGGCTAGCGACCTGTACGCAGAATATGCAAAATGGTACATATTTGAACTGCACGGCGCAGTACACACTTACGGCGGCCGATATTGCGGCTGGAAATGTAACAAGTTCGGCTACTGCTGTCGGCATCCACCGCAGCGGAAGTGGAAGCGCTGGCCCGCTGGTGGTCGGGAGCGGAACCGTGCCGTTGACGGAGCTTGAGGTCGTCAAGGCGACTACGCTGACTGAGGTCTCAT
>JAIRVA010000351.1 GCA_031254155.1 Propionibacteriaceae bacterium | reverse complement strand
CTCTGAACAAACACCACCCCAACCCGGGGGGGGGGGGGCCCGGGGGGGGGGGGGGTAATTGTACTGGGGGCCCCCCAAAAACTTAAAATGCCCCGCCACTCGAGCACGGGGGCGTACGTTATGACAGATCGGGGGCAACTATCACTGTAGACTCGCCAGTATGACTCGGACGCGGTTCCGCTACATCCGTACCTTTGCCATGACGGTCTTGTTCGTGGCCCAACTGGCGTGGCTGAAGTACACCCGGTTTCTCCGGGGGGCGCGGCAGGAGCGGGCGGCCAGCCGGCTCTACACCCGGCAGGCCCGGCGGTTCGTCCGCTTCGCGATCACGATGGGCGGGCTGATCGTGAAGCTCGGGCAGTTCATGTCGGTGCGGATCGACCTGTTGCCCAAGGAGTACATCGACGAACTCTCACAACTCCAGGACTCCCTGCCGCCCGTCCCCACCCCGCGCATCATCGCCACCATTGAGGCCGAGCTGAGCCACCCGCTCCGGCGGTTGTACGGCAGTTTCGATCCCACACCCCTGGCGGCGGCTTCGCTCGGCCAGGTCCACCGCGCGACGCTGCCCGACGGTACGGCGGTCGCCGTCAAGGTGCTCCGCCCCGGCATCGAACAGCTTGTCACCACCGATTTACGCTCGCTCCGGGCCGTCTTGCGGCTCGTCAATCGGTGGCTACATATCGATAAATACACAGATCTATCTGTCCTCGACGCCGACTTCACCGCCACCTTCACCAACGAACTCGACTACCAGCTGGAGGGCCGCAACGCCGAGGCTTTCCAGCGCAACTGTCTTCTCAACCCCCACGTGGACATCCCGAAAATCTACTGGGATTGGAGTACGAAGCGGGTTCTGACAATGGAATTCATGGATGGCATCCGTATCGACGACCTCGCGGGCATCGATGCGGCGGGCATCGACCGGCCGACGCTGGCCACAAACCTCGGCGGGTTGTTCTTCCAGATGGTCCTGACCGACGGTTTCTACCACGCCGACCCGCACCCCGGCAACGTCCTCGTCCGGTCGGATGGCGTCATCCAGCTCATCGACTTCGGCATGGTCGGCTCGGTCACGGCCGCGACGCGGGCGGAGTACGAGCGGCTGGTCCTGGGGCTGGTGCGCCGCGATGCCGTTGGTATTGTCCGTTCGCTCAAGGCGCTCCACTTCCTCGGTCCGGGCGCCGACACCGCGCGGCTGACCGAGATGATCGAGCCCTACATCGACGCCATCGTCGGCGATGTCGCCAACTTCTACACGGGGCGTTCAATCGTCGACTCCGTGATGTCTGGCCATGTCAGCCTGACAATCGACCCGGCGGCCCTGACGGAGATCCAGCAGTTCATCTACACCCAGCCGATCACGCTGCCCGGCCAGACCACGTTCCTCGGCAAGGCCCTGATCACGGTCATCGGTCTCACGCTGCGGCTGGATCCGGCGATGGATCTGATCGGTACGGCGACCCCGTACGTCACCGGCGACTCCCCGTTCCAGGTGGTGTACGAACTGCTAGAGAAGGCGGGCCGCGACGGATTCGACCTAGTCAAGGGCATGGTACCGACCGCCCGCCACCTCATGTCGGTTGCCACCAAGCTGGACGACGGTACGTTGGAGGTCGAACTCAGCCGGAGCGTCGAACGGCGGCTGGCCGAAGGCCAGAAACGGCAGACCCGGACTATCGTCCGATTGATCCTAGGTTGTACGGCGGTCCTGACGGCCGTACAACTCCGGCGCCGCTGACCCCCCGCCTGGCGGCGGCCCCTGCCCGGCCCCCGCCGTACCGGCCGCCGCCCCGGCCCGTCCGCGTAAGTATGATAACGGCAACTTTGGGGCCGGTGTCCGGCGCGTTTTCATACTTTCGCGGAAGAGTACGGGGGAGTACGGGGGAGTACGGGGGAGTACGGCCTGGGGGCCGGGGGTGGCCGCCCGTCAGGGCGACATGCCTTCGCACCGGCGGGCCGGGCCGGACAGTTGCGGGTCGGGTGCGAAACGGTGTCGCCGGAATCGCTGAGTTCGCCGACATGGTGTCGCACCGGCAGGCGGGTCCCGCCGGAACGGGGTACGGGTGCGAAGACATGTCACGCGTCCGGGGAGCACGACCAGGAGAGCGCGGACGCACACGGCGGCACCGGGGCCATCAGGTCGGTGGTCCCCGCCCGCCCCGCCAACTGCCCAAGTTGTGTCGGCTCAATAACCGGATTAGCCGACACAACTTGGGCAGTTGGCCAAAGAGTTGCCGTTTTCATGCTAACGAACCACTGATCTACCATGTGCCGCCATCCTTCCGCCGGACGCCCGGCTGACGACGCAGCGTAGATCAGCACTCCCTAACGCGGACGGAGACAGGGTCACGAAACGAGGGTTGGCGGGATTCTTCCCGTAGTGCGGTGGGCGGTATGGCTGGTAAAGTTGGTACACAATACTTTGCTCTGCGAGGAGTCAACATGAGCCATGAAGCCGAAGAGCAGTTCGCCGCCGGGCAACCGAACGGAGCCGCGGGTGGTACCGAACCGGGGTCGCCGCCCGCTTCACCCGCACCCGAGCCGTCGTACCCGCCCCCGGGTACCCCCAACTTCGCTGTCCCGGAAACATCCCCCTTCGCGGCCCCCGGTACGCCCAGTTACGCGCCCGCCGGTACCCCGCCGTACGCCGCCACGCCAGGTCCGCCCTCCTCCGGACAAGTTCCGTACAGCCCGCCGTCGTACTCACAGCCGACGTACGGACAACAGCCGTACGGCCAACTCCCGAGCGGGCAACCCAACGGTCAACCCCCGACTGGTCAACCCCCGTACGGTCAACCCCCGTACGGTCAGCCACAATATGGTCACCCACAGTACGGCCAGCCGTACGGCGGACCACCGTACCAATCCCCCTACGGCCAGGTGCCGGGCGGGCCACCCGTACCCCCGAAGAAACACACCGGGCGGAGCGTGGCGATCGCCCTCATCGCCGTCGCGCTGGTCGCGGCTGCGGCTGTGTTCATCGTCTCGCGGCTGCCGGGGCCCGTCCCGGTACCGTCGACTAGCCCGGCTGGCCACGCCACCACGGCCACCGCCGCGGCTGACCAGGCCCCCGAGACGGTTGTCGAGTCGTTTCTGGAGGCTGTGGCCGCGAGCCAGGCCGACGTGGCGCTCGGCCTCCTCAACGACCCACCCGCGGACACGACGTTCCTCACGGATGCGGTCCTGACGCAGTCGGCCAGCTTGGCGGCCCTCACGAACATCCAGACCTCGCCGGCCATAGTGAGCGGCAAGTCAGCGTCGGTGTCCGTCACGTACCGGCTCGGCGACACCCCCGTGTCCGACCAATACACCTTGACGCTGGTCGGGCAGCAGTGGCTGATCTCGACGCCCCTGGCCACCCAACTCCTATTCTTTATTGACGCCGGCGGGGCTGGACTCGCTATCAACGGGGTGCCGCTCGACGGTGGCGGCCTCCTTGGCCAGAGTTCGTTCCTGCCGGGGACGTACGCGTTTTCCGTGACGAACTCCTATCTCACGACCAGTACGCGGTTCGTGGTCGGCACGATGACCGACCCGCCTGTCTTGATCGACAGCCCCGTCAGCCTGGCCGCCGACGCGGGCAACCGGCTGTCACAGGCGGCCCAGCAGAAGCTCGAGGCTTGTCTGGCCGCGAAGGAGGCGCAGCCGGCGGGCTGCGGGTTCGGCACGGGCCAACTGCGGGATGGCGCGACCCCGGATTGGTCGACGGTGACGCGGACGGTCACCGCGGGTACGGTGGCGTCGGCCGTCTGGACGCTCGGTACGGGCAACGTCACCCACGTCAGCGCCGACCTGGATATTACTCTGGACGTCAAGCTCCACAGTACGGCCGGGAGTCAGTACGGGGGTGACGACCACATCTGGTCCGCGACCGCCGACATCTCCAACCCCGACGCGGTCGTCATCACGTTCGGGTAAGGAAGTGGTTCCGTAAAACCGCCTGTCACCCGAGCGCGTCGCGGATCACCTCGGTGTCGTCGAAGTGGAGGGTCGTCTCGCCGATGATCTGGTAGTCCTCGTGACCCTTGCCCGCCACGACGAGCGTGTCGCCGGGTTCGAGCAGCGCGACGGCCCGGGTGATCGCTGCCCGCCGGTCGGGCTCGGTTTCGTAGGGCCCGGTGGTGTCCCGGATCCCGGCCTCGATCGCCGCGAGGATCGCGAGGGGGTCCTCGGTCCGCGGGTTATCCGAAGTCAGCAGGGTGTAGTCGGCGAGTTCGCCGGCGATCCGGCCCATGATCGGGCGCTTGCCGGCGTCGCGGTCGCCGCCGCAGCCGAAGACGACGATGAGCCGGCCGCGGGTGAAATCGCGGGCGGTCGTGAGGACGTTGAGCAGCGAGTCGGGCGAGTGCGCGTAGTCGACGAGAATGTGGGCGCCACGGTCGTTGGGGACGTCCTGGAGCCGGCCGGGTACGGGCGGCATCGCCGCCAAACCGTCCCGGATCACCCCCACATCGAGCCCGAGTTCCAGCGCGGCGGTCGCGACTCCCAGGGCGTTGTAGACGGAGAACCGGCCCTTGACAGGGATGAACAGTGGGATCGATTCCGTGGGCGTGGTCAGTGTGAAGGTGGTGCCGTCGTCGCGGTAGGCGATGTCCGTACCTCTCACGTCGGCCTCGTTGTCAAGGCCGAACGTGGTGACGGGCGCGGTGGCGTGGGCGCAGATGTACGAACTGGCGTCGCTGTCGGCGTTGACAACCCCCCGGTCGCACTGCTGGAACAATAGTGATTTGGCGTGGAGGTACTCGGCCATCGTCTTGTGGAAGTCCAGATGGTCCTGGGAGAGGTTGGTGAAAACGGCCACGCGGAAGCGGAGCCCCTCCATTTTGCCTAGTGCGAGGGCATGGGATGAAACCTCCATTGCGACGTCACTGGCATGGCCGTCCCGCAGGGCGGCGAAGATCCGCTGGAGTTCGACCGGGTCGGGGGTCGTCATGTGACCGTACCCGATGTCGAGCGGGCGGCTGTTGAGCTTGGCCCCGAGGGTACCGATCACGCCCACGGACCGGCCGGCGTGGGCGAGCACGGAGGCGAGCATGTACGTACTCGTCGTCTTGCCCTTCGTGCCCGTGATGCCCGTGAGCGTGAGGTCCGTTGCGGGGTGGCCGTAAAGGTTCTCCGCAGCGGGCGCGAGCGCGTACCGCGTGTCGGGCACCTGGATGACCGCCGGACCGGGCGGTACGGGCGTGGGCTCGGAGAGGACGACCGCGGCGGCCCCGGCGGCGACCGCTTGGGGGATGTACGAGTGCCCGTTGGTCGACAGCCCCTTGAGGCACCAGAAAACCGTGCCGGGCCGGACCTGCTGGGAGTCGATCTCGATGGCCGTCACGTCAATGTCGTCGCCCCGTACCCACGTGTGGTCGAGCCCGTTTAGTATGTCGCCAAGCCGCATACCACCGAGACTACCGAAAGACAGGCCGGTTCTTCGACTTCTACTGCCGGTGTTCCAGGGAGTCGAGGTAGGACTTGGTCGCGGAGGCGACGAGGACCGGGTGGGTGTAAAGGTCAAGTTGGGCGAGCATCGCGCGGGTGTTGTACGACTGGTCGATGAAGCGCCGCGGGTCGGCGGGCGGGTCGATCGCGAACTGGACGAGGAGGCTACCGATCGCCTGAGCGGCCAGGACGCGGAGGCGTTCTTCCTCGTCAGGGGCCGGATTGACCATCCCGGCGGCCCGCGCGGCGTCGAAGACCGTCCGCGTCTGCTCGACGAAGTGGTCGAAGAAGGTCCGGGCGGCGGGGGCGGCGTCGAGGAAACAACGCATGACGTACACCATGATGACCGAGATGTCGGCGGAGTCGTCGAGCGTCGCGCCCACCGTACTCGGCTGCTGGATCGCGAGGAGCTTGAGGTCGGCGTACCGCTCCAGGACGTAGTCGTCGCACGTCTGCCGGAGCGCGTCCTTCGTGCCGTAATGATGGGTGATGAGGGGTACGGAGACGCCCGCGACCTCGGCGATCACCCGCAACGGCGCGGCGAAACCATCGCGGGCGAAGCAAAACAGCGCCGCATCGCGGATGCGCGCCCGAGCGGTCCGGTCATCGGGGTGGGCTGTACTCATGTACTAAATACTGTACGAACGTACAGTCCATGTCAAGCGGAGCGGCCCGCAAACTCTTTGAGGCCGCGTGACCGCCTTCCGGCGGCGGGGCTACACTGGTGGGCATGACTGAGGCAACGCTGGCGCACCAATGGTGGAAAGACGCCGTCTTCTACCAGATTTATCCCCGCAGTTTCCAGGATTCCAACGGTGATGGGCGGGGGGACATCCCCGGCATCATCTCGCGGCTCGACGAGATCGCGGCGCTCGGGGTGACGGCGTTGTGGCTCTCCCCGTTGTACCCGTCGCCGGACGCCGACAACGGGTACGACATCTCGGATTACCGCGGCATCGACCCGCGGTACGGGACGCTGGAGGACTTCGACCGTCTCGTCGCGGCCGCCAAAGAGCGGGGTATCCGGGTCGTGATGGACCTGGTCATCAATCACACCTCCGACGAGCACCCCTGGTTCCAGGCCAGCCGGCGCCGGGAGGAACCGTACGCTGACTACTACATTTGGCGCCCGCCCCGGAACCTGGGGGACGATTCGGGCGACCGGGAACCGCCGAACAACTGGACCGGGTTCTTTATGGGTAGCGCGTGGGAGTGGGACGATGTCCGCCAGGAGTTCTACCTCCACCTCTTCGACAAGAAGCAACCTGACCTCAACTACCACAACCCGGCCGTCATCGAGGAGATCAAGGGGATCCTCAAGTTTTGGCTTGACCGCGGCGTGGCGGGGTTCCGCTGTGATGTCATCTCGCTGCTGTACAAGTCGTCGCTGGAAGACGGCAAACCGGGGGCGATCCGGGGGTTGGAGCACTACAAGGCCCAGCCGGGGACGCACAAGATCCTCCACGAACTGCGTCATGCCGTACTAGATCCGTACAATGCCTTCACTGTCGGTGAGACCGTCATGGTCACGCTGGAGGAGGCGAAGGACCTCTCCGACCCCGGGCGCGGCGAGCTGGACCTCGTCTTTTACTTCGACCACCTGGAGGTCGACCGGTTGGTGGCGAGGTACGGGCCGAAGCCCTTCCGCGCCGACACCCTCCTGCGGCGGCTCACCACGTGGCAGCGCGGGCTGGACTGGAACGCGCTCTACCTCGAGAACCACGACCAACCCCGTATCGTGTCCCACTACGGGAATGACCGGCACTATTGGTCCCGCAGCGCCCAGATGCTGGCGGTGCTGCAGCTGACGCTGAGGGGTACGCCGTTCATCTACCAGGGCCAGGAGATCGGGATGACGAACTTCGATTTCACGTCTCTGGACCAGATCAACGACGTGGAGAGCCACAACATTGACCGGCTGCTGCGACGACGGGGAGTTCCGTACAGTTTACGGTGGTACCTCATCAAGACCGCCTCCCGTGACAACGCCCGTACCCCCGTCCAGTGGGACTCCAGCGAGCACGCCGGCTTCACCACCGGACAACCCTGGCTCGGGGTCAACGCCAACGCGAGCTGGCTCAACTACGCGGCGCAGGACGGCGATCCCAAGTCGGTCCTCAATTTCTACCGCCGCCTGATCCGGCTGCGTGCCGCCTCGCCGACCCTGCGGGCGGGCGGTTTCGAGCCGCTCATCGCCGACCGCGCGGTCATGGCGTACCGCCGGACGCCGACCGCCGGGTCGACTGATCCCGGTTACACGGTCTGGCTCAACTTCTCCGACCAGACCCAGCGGCTCAAGCAGCCCTGGTTGACGTCGGCGATGAGCGACCCCGAGGCGGGGCCGACGGGGGCCGGCCCGGTTCACCCGCCCGAGTGTGTGGTGTCGAACACGGGCCGCCGCCGCCTCGACGGGTGCTTGCTGCCGTGGGAGGCGATGGTCATCCGCGACGGCACCGCCACCCCCTGGCGGGGGGATGCGGCGTGATTACGGTCACTGACAAGGTATTTCACCTGGCAACGGACAACTCATCGTACCTCTTTTGCGTGACGGGACCCGGGCACCTCGAGCACCTGCACTACGGCGTCAGGCTGCCCGCCGACCAGCCGGCCGCCACGCTCGGCGTCAAGCGGACAGCCGAGGTCGGTAGTTCGGTCGCGTACGACGAATCGGACAATCTCTACTGCCTCGACCAGATCCCGCTCGAATGGTCGGGTACGGGGATGGGCGACTTCCGCGAGCCGCCCATCGAAGTGGTCGGCGGTGACGGGGCCTACGCCTGCGACTTCGTGTACGGGGGGCACAGCGTGCGGCCGGGGGCCATGACGTCCGTACAACTGCCGGTCGCGTACGCCGGCGACGACGCGGCCGAAACCCTCACGGTCGAACTCGGCGACGAGGCGGCCCGCCTCGGGCTGACCCTGGAATACACCGTCTTCCCGGCCACCGATGTCATCGCCCGGCGGGTGACCCTGCGTAACCAGGGGCCCACACCCGTGTCGCTCCGCCGCCTGGCCTCGCTGCTGGTCGATCTCCCCAACCGGGATTTCCGCGTCCTGAGCCTCCATGGCGCCTGGAGCAAGGAGATGCACCTCAGTGATCGTCCCTTGTCTCACGGGATTTTTGTCAACTCCTCCACCACGGGGGCCAGTTCGGCGACCAACAACCCAGGCTTTCTGTTGGCCGAGGGCCGGGCGACTGAGACGTCCGGAACCGTGTACGGTTTCAACCTCGTCTACTCGGGTAACCACCGGGGTGTGGTCGAACTCAGCCACCACGACCTCGCCCGCGTGACGCTTGGCCTCAATGACCACTGTTTCGAGTGGCGGCTCGCGCCGGGGGACGCCTTCGAGACGCCCCAAGCGGTCCTGACGTACTCCGGCGAGGGCATCGGTACCGCTTCGCGGCACTTCCACGACTTCGTCCAGGCCCACATCGTGCGCGGCGACTGGCAACACCGCGCGCGCCCGGTCGTCTTCAACAACTGGGAGGCGACCTTCTTCAAATTCACCGCTGACAAGCTGTTCCGCCTCGCCAAGCAGGCGAAGGATCTGGGTGCGGAGCTGTTCGTCCTGGACGATGGCTGGTTCGGCGAGCGCGACTCCGACACCGCCGGGCTGGGCGACTACACCGTCAACCGGCGCAAGTTCCCGGCCGGTCTGCCGGCCTTCGCCGACAAGGTCCGCGGTCTCGGCCTCGGCTTCGGCCTCTGGGTCGAGCCGGAAATGGTCAACGAGGATTCCGACTTGTTCCGGGCCCATCCCGACTGGGCGGTCACGACGCCGGGCCGACGGCCCGCGCAGGGCCGCCATCAGTTGGTCCTTGATCTGACCCGGGCGGAGGTACGAGACTACATCGTGGACAATGTTGGTCGTGTTATCGACTCCACCCAGGCCGCCTATGTCAAGTGGGACTATAATCGCGCCTTGTCAGACGCCTATTCGCCCACGCTCACGACACAGGGCGAATTCTTCCACCGCTACATCCTGGGACTGTACGATGTGCTGACGCGCCTCTTCCGCCCGCGGCCCCACGTCCTGCTCGAGTCGTGCTCGTCCGGCGGCAACCGCTTCGACCTCGGCCTGCTGTGCTTCTCGCCGCAGATCTGGACCTCCGACGACACCGACCCCATCGAGCGTCTCGCCATCCAGGGCGGCTGTTCGTACCTCTACCCGCCCTCCACCATGGGTGCACACGTCTCGGAAGCCCCCCATCAGCAAACCCTCCGTGACACCCCGCTGACAACGCGTTTCAATGTGGCAGCGTTCGGCTGCCTGGGGTACGAACTGGATTTGAACCGTCTCAACACCGTCGAGCGGGCCGAGATCCGCGAGCAGATCGCGTTCTACAAGGCCCACCGGGAGACGTTGCAGTTCGGACGCTTCTACCGGAGCGACCGTGGGGTCGGTGCGAAGCCCAACAAGGTCGTCTGGACCGCCGTGGCGCGGGACGGGAGGGAGGCCGTGACGGGGCTATTTCAGACGTTGTCCCAAGCCAGCGAGGGTTTCGACCGTCTGCCGGTGGACGGCCTCGACCCGGCCGGACGGTACTTCATCGCGACTCGGCCGCAATCAGTGTTCATCGAGCGCTTCGGGGGGCTGGTGAAACACATCCTGCCGGTCGACCTCAACCCGGACGGCGTCATCCTCGGCGTTGCGAACAAGGTTCATCGCCTGACCGACTGCGTCGAGACCTATGAGGCGGCGGGCGCGCTGCTCGCCGACGGCCTCCTGCTGTCGAACCAGTTCATGGGCTCCAACTACAACCCCCAAACCCGCCTACTCGGCGACTTCGGCTCCCACCTGTACCTGACCACCCGGGAGTGAGGGCAAAGTGGTGTGGTAGCAAGTAGGCGGTCTATGATACTGTCGTTGCGCGATCAGAAAACAACGGCAAATCGGGGCGGATGATGGCCGGGGCGGCTGTGGCCGAAGATTGACGAACGTCAAAGACCGATACTTGTCCTCAATGGAGGTGCCGTACTCAATGTCCGAGCTTTGGGTCATGGGTGTAAAGAACGAGGTTACGGAGGCGGGTACGTGGCAACGGCTTCTCTACCAGAGACTCACCAGTGGGCATCATCTGGCGGTCAGTAAGGATTCTGGCACCAGACAACTCGAAAGAGTCCTAGGCGGCCCACCCTGTGTGTACCTCTTCCTCGGCCGTTGTGAGCCTCGGTACAGCTACCTTGGAATTGCTCACCAACCCAGCGTGGGCGGCGAGTTCACCGTGTCTCCGTTTGACACCGGGGGTGTTTTGTCGGGTCGAACCCAGACAACGGTGCCAATGGATGATGAGGCAAGAGTGCGCCTTGTCAAACAGTGGTCGTTCGCGCCGGACGAGTACCGCGATCAGTTTGCTACGTGGGGGAGGCAGGCTTACCACACGCCTGGGGAGTACACCCGTGGCGAACGGCCAGGGTACGCCATGGTTCCTGAAATCGACATCAACTCGGGGGCCAATAATAGCTATGCGTGGAACTGGGAAGCAAGAGTGACGGCCGAGGCGGGCAGTTGTGCCACCCTTCACCCGGTCCGAGTGGCGATGAGCCGCCCGCAGTGGCGAGCCTACGGTACCTGGGTTCGGGGGTTGGATTTGCCGCTGGCCGAGTATACTCACCACATGGACTGGCTTGCGAGCATCCGGCTTGAGTACGGTGACGACTCGTGCGCGTACGATGTGATGACAGCTTTCCTCGAAGGAGAGCCGCAATGGTAACGCCAGCGGATGCCACGACAGCCAACGAGTACGTCGTTGTTGGTTTCACCGGCGGATACCGCGGTGATGAGGAGACGCTGGCTTTTCATCGCCCCGTCGTACGGCAGGGCGATCAGACCTACGCCGCGGTCGTCGACAACTGGACTCCGGAGCGGGGGTTGGTGCTTCTCGACGAGCACGATCAGTTCGCCCGACTGCCCGACAGGCATGGTACCGACGGGAGTCCGTCCGAACCCTCGCACTCGGTGATCCGACCGGGGCAAGGCGTTTGGCTGGCGGGCAAGATGTTCAGGAGCAGATGCAAGGAGCTTCCGCCCTGGGATGACCGCATCAGCTTCTGGGAGAGAGTGGAAGGTCAGTTCCGTTATCGCGTGGGAACGCGGCAGGCATTTCGTGAGTTCACGAGCAGTCTATTTCGGGACGCTGTCGTTGAGTTGTACGAGCGTCTCTGTAGCCCGCACGACGTCGTCGGCCGCGGGAAGCCAGTTTTTGAGATCCTCAACAACTTGCACGAGGTTGACGCGAAGGCGCAGGCCGTTCAGCGAGGTATATGGTATGCAGAGGTTTCGGACCTGCGCCAATTTGACATGGTTGTTGCCGACGCGATTCGTGATGGCTTGTTCGAGACGTCTCAGATGCTCATCGGCGAAGTGGGGCTGGCTTGCGAAGACGTGATGGCGACCCGTGCCCGGCGGAGTGCTCCGCTGCGTTGGCACGACGCAACCCCCCGGCCAGTTCCCACCATCGAAGAGCTGACCCGTGCTGTCGCAGACACCCCCTACCACATCCTCACCATCAAGCTTGATGTCGATCCGACCGTGTGGGCGCAGGTTTTTCGCTCTGGAGAGCTGGGTTCAGGCTGAATGAGGACTTCACGCGACAAGTTGGCTGAGTTCGGTGATATCGGTGGTGAGGAGCCGGGCGCGGAGGAGAAGGTCGGCGGCGGCCAGGGTGTCGGCGGCGCGGTCGGCGGGCGCAGCCGAGTCGGGCCCGTAGTGGGTCCGGAACCACTCGCGGACCGCGGCCCATGAGTAGAGAGAACGTGACCCGGCGTCCGTGATGGGGGCCGGGAAGCCACCGGGTCCGCGTTTGCCGCCGGCGAGCAGACGGACGGACTCGCGCGTACGGTTGGTCTTCTCGCCGATGTCGGCGAGCGTGACAAGGTCTTCGGAGTCGATCCCGGTGGCCTGGAATCCGGCACGTTCGATGTCCGCGACCACCGTCAGGATGGCCTGTACGAGACTGTCGCACCGGCGCGCGACGTGGAGGACCGCCGATCCGGCCGTGATCTCGGGTACGGTGTCGTCGAGGCCAGCGGTGTAGAGCCGGTCGAGATCGTCGCTCGACAATGGCCGGTCGAGATGAACCGTGAACTCGTGGAGCGTCATGATGTACCTTTCGGATGCCGCCCAGGGCTAACCACGAACCCGAGTCTATCCGAGGTGTTGGAGACATGCACCGCCATGTAACCTCCGTTGCGTGGCTCGTACCTCGCCTTGGCGAGCCTCACTCGATGCCGCGGCCGTCGGCCTCTTTCGACCGCTGTCACCCGGGGAAGGGCCAAGACGAGTAGTATCGAGGGGGAGGTGACCATGGCTTCGGGGGTACCACGACGGGCGGCGGGGGTACGCCGACGGCCGTGGGTTGCCATCGTGATCGGGGTGGCCCTGGTCGCGGCGGGTACCACGGGTGGTGTCCTGTACGCCCGGGATGTGGCGACGAAACCCCTTGTCGAAGCCTCCCCAGTGACGGCAGCGGCGATCCAGGCGGCCATTCCAGGACTTGTCAGTACGGCGAGCCTGGCGAGTGTGACCGCCCGCGAGTTGACGGCCGGTACGGACGACACCGGGGCCGCGGTCGCCCACGCGATACCCGCCACGATCGAATCTCCCGCCAATGACGCCGCCACCCCCGGCCGCGAGGCGTACCGCCACGCGACCCTCCCCGCCGACGACCCGATCGTGCGGGAGTTGACCAGTCGTCTTGCCACCTGTCGTACCCTCGTCGCCGACGCCCAGCACCTCCTCGACCCAGAGAAAAGCCTGGTCGGACGCCATCCCACCACGACAGCGGCATCGCAGATCGTGACCCTGGCCGCGGCGGAGGCCGTCCCCGGCGCGCTGGCGGACTGTGCCGCCGGGCTCCAGAGCGCCCAGGCCGCCGCGAACACCGTGTGGGAGGCCCGCGCCGAAGCCGCCGCCCGGGCCGCCGCCGCGAACGCCAACCAGACCGCCCGCGCGACCCTCCAGGCCGCGGTCGACGCGGGCCAGACGCTCGCGAACACGTCGACCAGCGGGCAGAAATTCGACTCGGCCGAGGGCGTCGCCTTCCGCGCGGCCCTGGCCGCGGCCACTGACCTGGTCGCCGCGGCCCTGCCCTCGGCTTGGGCCGCCGCCGACGACCAGACCACCGCCATCACCCAGTCGGCCGACGCCCTCGCGGCGGCCAACACCGCTTATCAAACCGTCCTTGACACCCCGGCGCCTGCCAGTACGACGACCACTGCCACGGGTACCACGCCCCATAAGTACACCGGCAAGAACGGCGACCTGGACCCGGCGACGCTGTGCGTCATCCCGTACGACACCAAGCAACGGCTGCGCTGTGACGCGGTGACGGCCTGGCTGCGACTCGACCAGGCCTACAAGGCGGTGTGGGGCGAGGACATCCCGATCGACCTCTCGTACCGCACCTACGACCAGCAGGTCGAGATGAAGGCGCGGTACGGCTCCGGCGCGGCCACGCCGGGTACCTCGAACCACGGCTGGGCGACCGCGCTCGACCTCCCCGACTACCGCGAGGGCGGTATCGGGCTGGAGTGGAACTACGGAACGGAAAAGTACGAGTGGCTGAAGGCCAACGCCCCCGCGTTTAGCTGGGCCAACCCGGCGTGGGCCGTCCAGGGCGGCAGCGGTCCGCACGAACCCTGGCACTTCGAGTTCACGGGATAAGCCCTTCTCAGGCGGGATCTCAGGCGGGATGGCGGGCACACCCGTCCCCCCATGTGGTGATGTCTTCCGCAATCTCGCGCTGTGATCTATATTTAGTCCGAGCGGGGGGATCAGTGCTGGCCAAAGGAGAACGTCATGAAGAAGGTCCTGATTGCGAACCGGGGCGAGATCGCCGTCCGGGTCATCCACGCCTGCGCGTCGTACGGCCTCAAGTCGGTCGCCGTGTACGCGGACTCGGATGCGAACGCCTTGCACGTCCGCCTGGCCGACGAGGCGTTTTGCCTGGAAGGACGGTCGGCCCTGGAAACGTACCTTGACGCTGACAAGATCCTGGCGGCGGCGCGCGCCTCGGGGGCGGACGCGATCCACCCGGGCTACGGCTTCCTCTCCGAGCGGGCCGATTTCGCACAGGCAGTCGAGGACGCCGGGCTGACGTGGATTGGACCGACCCCGGAGAACATCGCGCTGCTGGGCGACAAGGTGGCCGCGCGCCGGATCGCGGAGTCGGTGGGCGCGCCCCTCGTACCCGGTACGGCCGAGCCCGTCGCCGGGGCCAAGGAGGTCCGGGCGTTCGCGGAGGCTTACGGCTATCCCATCGCGATAAAGGCCGCGTTCGGCGGCGGCGGGCGCGGGTTCAAGGTCGTCCGGCGGCCCGAGGAACTGGAATTGCGGTACGAATCGGCGGTGTCGGAGGCGGTGTCGGCGTTCGGGCGCGGCGAGTGCTACGTCGAGCGTTTCGTCAACAAGCCGCGGCACGTCGAGACGCAGGTCCTGGGCGACGGCCGCGGGCGGGTGGTCGTTGTCGGTACGCGGGACTGCTCGTTGCAGCGCCGCCACCAGAAGGTGCTGGAGGAAGGCCCGGCGCCCTTCCTCACCCCCGCCCAGTTCGAGCAACTGGTTTCCGCCTCGCGGGCGATCGGGGAGGCGGTCAACTACCGGGGTGCCGGGACGATGGAGTTCATGCTCGGCGACGACGGGTTGCTCTCATTCCTCGAAGTCAACACGAGAATCCAGGTCGAGCACCCGGTGACCGAGCGGACGACCGGCATCGATCTCGTGGTCTGGCAGTTCCGGATCGCCGAGGGTGAGCCGCTGGATGAACTCCCCGATGTCCTGCCGTCGCAGGGCCACGCGATCGAGTTCCGCATCAACGCCGAGGATGCCGGGCGCGGCTTCCTGCCGCAGGCCGGGCACATGACCCGTTTCGACATGCCGCTCGGGCCGTTCACGCGCATCGACGCCGGGATCACGGCGGGGGAGATCATTTCGCCCGAGTTCGACTCGATGATCGCGAAGGTCATCGTCTGGGGTGTGGACCGCGCGGAGGCCATCGCCCGCGGGCGGCTCGCGATGAAGGAGTGTGTCATCGAGGGCATCCCGTCGCTCGTCGACTTCCACCGGCGGATCCTGGAGGAGCCGGGCTTTTTGGCGGTTGAGAAGGAGGATTTCACGATCCATACCAACTGGATCGAGACCGAATGTACCTGGCTGGGCGACCTGGCCAAGCCGCTGCCCAAGGGTGTCGTCCGCGAGGAGATCATCCGGGAGTGGTTCGAGGTCGACGGCCGCTGGATCCGGCTGGGTTTCCCGGCGGCATTGGTGGGTACGGGCGGACGGGGTACGGCGGCCCCCAAACCGGCGGCGGCCGCGGAAACGGGTGGCATCCGGGCCGCGATGAACGGGGTGCTGTCGAGATGGTCCGTGGCGGCCGGGACGAGTGTTGTGGCTGGTCAGACGCTGGGTACCTTGGAAGCCATGAAGATGGAGATGGCCGTGGTGGCGGACAAGGGTGGTGTCTTCACTCCGGCGGTACCGGACAACACCCCCGTCAAAGAGGGCCAGGTCCTGGGGATGATCGCGTAGGGAAGGTACGTACCGTACGTACCGTCGGCGTGAGCCCGGGGAACCACCGACCTGCTGGCTCAATTGCCCAAGTTGTGTCGGCCGGACCGGTAATTTGGGCGTCACAACTTGGGCAGTTGACGGCGAGACGGTCGAAAGACGGTTCGCCCGCCTAAGTTTTGGTGTACGCGCCGGACACCGGCGTACCCACGCTCGTGTCGGACCGCCGTACTACACTGGGGACAAGGAGGAGATATGAAGACCATCGCCGTCCGCATTGCCGCGGTGTCGTTGGCCGGACTGCTGGGGCTCGGTCTGGCGGGGTGTACGAGTGACGACCACGGGCTGCCGACCCTCGGGGGGACGACCGCCCAGGCGGGTTCGGATCTCGAGCAGGCCGCCAAGGCGTACTACGACTGTATGACGGATGTCGGGATCACCGTCAAGCTCATCGACAATGGTAAAGGTGAGTTGACGCTGGTCAACTTCGTCGGCTACGACAACTACATGTACCGGACGCCGAATGGCAACGCCGGGGCGGTGTCCACAGAAATCGACCCGCAGTCCGACCCGGTGATCAGCGATTTCTTCAACAGCACCAGTGCTGAACCCGCCCTCATCCTCGACGGCGTCGACCGCTCGTCCGATTACGTGACCTGCCTGGCCGAATCGGGGTACGACGAGTCGGCGGCCAACTCGGAGTACCAGATGGATCCCGCGCAAGTGGCGGCGCAGGTCGAGGCGAACAACAAGTGGGCGGCGTGCGTCCGGGAGAACGGCTTCCCGGAGGTGAAGGATTCGGCGGTTCCCACGGTGACGGATGGTACGCAGTGGCCGACAGTTATCCTGCCCGGCAGCATCACGCCGGATCAGTTACGGCAGCTGCTCGCGGCCTGCCCGAACTTCGATCCCGCGGCGACGGAGCGGTACCAGCAGTGGTACGCGGACAATCCCATGGCCTCCGGCCTGCCGCCCGACTACCTCCCCGACCCGACAATCAACTTCGACACGAACCCGGTCCAGACCGGGCTGACGGGCGACTACACGCCGAGCCCCGAGGAGCAAGCCGCCATGGACAAGGTCAGCGCGCTGTACGAGGTGTTGTGGGAGGCGTCCCAGGCGTACTACGAGGCCCAGGCTGCCGGTGAGGGCGGCGGGCTTGTCCCGGCCACCGCCGAAGCCGCACCCCGGTGACCCGTCGTACCCTATGTGTCCTCGTCAATCGCCGCGGCCACTTCCTCAACCGTGATCGGATGACCCCGGTGGAAGTTGAAGGTCATCAGTCCGGTGCCGGGGTCGATCGCTTGAGACGCCTCGGCGACAACCGGATCGTCGAGCGCGGTGAAGCCCCTTGCCGATAGGAGCCGGTTCTCCGCTCCATCCGAAAGATCATCAAGGAGTGTCACGGGTCGTACCTACCGGTAGTCCAGGGGGGTTTCGATCTCGCGGTTGAAGCCGACGAAGTGCGTACCTTGGA